>NZ_VFVQ01000006.1:0-264766 GCF_006442195.1 Mesorhizobium sp. B2-3-13 | reverse complement strand
ATGGCGTGTCCAGACCGACCATCGCAGATGGCGTGTCCAGACCGACCATCGCAGATGGCGTGTCCAGACCGACCATCGCAGATGGCGTGTCCAGACCGACCATCTAGAGGATCTCCCGGCCAATCCTCGCAGAGGATTATGCCGCTGCTAATCCTCGCAGAGGATCATGCCGCTACCAATCTGCGGAAGATCATGTCTTCAGCGATAGATGACCGGGCAACCGCGTTCGTTGGCGAACACGACGACGATGCGGTCGCCGTACTGACGGCCCATCACCTTGACCACACGGCGGTTGACATCGACGATGCGGGCACGGTGCAGCCCCATGCGCTCGGCCTTGTCGAGGGCGCGGTCCGGCGAGCAGCCGCGGCGCCAATCGTCGCGGCGCCAATCGTCGCGGCGCTCGTCCCGGCGGTGGCGATAGCCGTCATCATCGCCGGTATAGACGCCGAAGCGCGGGTCGTTGTTGTTGCCGAAACCGAGATAGAGGCTGTCGGCGTGGGCGGGGATGGCCGCCAGAGTGCCGAGGCCGACCAGAGCCGAAAGCGCTGCCGTCTTTATGGTGGTATACATGGTTCTCTCTCCTTGTCGCGGGCTCGCGCCCGTCCTCGTGAAACCGATGGCGGGAGAATGCACTGGCCTGTCTGAACTATTTACGAACTCGCTGTTCATCCGCGGTTCATGTGATGCGGCGGGCAAAGCGCCGGCCCCTCTGCGCGCGTCAGGGTTCGTCGTCGAGCATGTAGTCAAAATAGTCTTCCGGTTCGGCAAGGTCGGTCTCGCTCGCCTTGACCCGGCCGCGCATCGAGATGCCGGCCTCATGCACGGTTTCGGCACTGCCCGAGACCAACCGGTGCCACCAGTAAAGGTCGTGGCCCTCGGCCACCAGCCGGTAGGCGCAGGTGCTGGGTAGCCAACTGATGGTGCGTACATTCTGCGGCGTCAGGCCGACGCAATCGGGAACACGCGCCAGCCGGTTGGCATAGTCGGCACAGCGGCAGCTTTCGGCGTCGAACAGCCGGCAGCCGACGCTGGTCCAGTAGATTTCGCCTGTGTCCTCGTCCTCGAGCTTCGACAGGCAGCACTTGCCGCAGCCGTCGCAGAGCGATTCCCACTCGGTGGGGCTCATCGCTTCCAACGTCTTGGTTTTCCAGAACGGCGTTTCCATTTCCGGCATGTGGCCCCAGCCGCTGCCAAGGTCAAGCGCGACAACAGCCGGAATAGGGCGGAACCCGGCCGAATGACATGAAGTTGCCTTCAAAAGGCCGGCCAATAGCCCTGTACGCCCCCTAACCATAGGCAACCGGAACCAATTTCGTCAAAAGCGGTTTCGGCAAGGATGGGACCCCACAAGGAGAATTTCGATGAAACGCCAACCACGGATTCTGGCAGGCACAGCCCTTGGCCTGTTGATGGCATCCGCGCCGTTAGGCGCGTCCCCGCTTCAAGGGACAGCCGCGTTCGGCCCCATGCAAAGCGGGGGGGCACCGCTGATCATCCTGGCGCAGGACACGCCCACTGACCAGGGGCAGAGCGACGAGGAACAGCTCCGCAAGAAGAAACGCGAGCAGAAACAGCAGACGGAATCCGCCCCGGCCGCCCAGCAGCCCGCCCCCGCGGCCGAGGAACAGCAGCCACGCAAGAAGAAGCGCGACCAGCAGCAGCAGGCCGAGCAGGCTCCCGCCGGCGAGGCGGCCCCCGCCACAGACGAGCAGCAGCCGCGCAGGAAGAAGCGCGACCAGCAGCAGCAGGCCGAGCAGGCTCCTGCTGGCGAGGCAGCGCCCGCCACAGACGAGCAGCAGCCGCGCAGGAAGAAGCGCGACCAGCAGCAGCAGCAGCAGACCGAGCAGGCTCCCGCCGGCCAGGCAGCGCCCGCCACTGACGAGCAGCAGCCGCGCAGGAAGAAGCGCGACCAGCAGCAGCAGCAGCAGCAGCAGCAGACCGAGCAGGCTCCCGCCGGCCAGGCTGCACCCGCCACCGACGAGCAGCAGCCGCGCAGGAAGAAGCGCGACCAGCAGCAGCAGACCGAGCAGGCTCCCGCCGGCGAGGCGGCCCCTGCCAACGACAACCAGCCGACCAAGCCCGGCAGGAAACCCAAGCAGGATCAGCAGAAAGAGGCACCGGCCGCCGTGCCGGAGACCGCCCCGACGCCGAAGCAGGCTCCTGCCGGCGAAGCGGCGCCGAAGGTTGAACCGGCCCCCGCCGGCGAGCAGCCTCCCGCCCAAGGCGAACAGTCCCAGGACAAGACGAAGAAGCACGGCAGGAAACCGGCTGGCGAACAGCCTACGACCGGCGAGCAGCCTGCGAACGGCGAACAGCCGCAGACGGGCAAACAGCCCGCCACCGGCGAACAGCCGGCGACCGGAGAGCAGCCCGCTACCGGTCGACAAGCCGCGCCTGTCCAGGGCGAAAACCCGGTTCAGGGCGAAGCACCCGCCGACAAGAACGCCGCCCCTATCCTCGACAGCCAGAAGGATGCCAGGCGCAAGGGTCGCGTCGAGAATGGCCAGGGTGGCCGGACGCCCGCCAACCAGCCCGCCAACCAGAATGGCGAAGAGCAGAATGGTGGGCAGCAGAATGGTGGCCAAAATGCCCAGCAGGGCGGTGAGCAGGGCCGCAAGCCGGTAGTGGCGCCGGTGGATCAGGGCCCGCCTCCAACCGACGATAGGGCCGCCCAGGAGGCGATCAGGCCCGAAAAGATCGTGCCGGTCACTCAGGAGCAGGGCAAGCGCATCGAGCGCGCGCCTGACGAGGACATTCGTGAGCGCCGCCGGCCCAAGGGCGTTGACGTGCTCAAGGAGATCGGTGACCGGGTCATCGTCCAGTTCAACAACCAGACGTTCGTCCAGAGCAATGACCGCCCGCGCCTGACCCGCGGCGCCAAGGATGTCTACTACGAGGACCTGCCGCAGGGCCGCACACGCGAGACGGTCGAGCGCGACAATGGCTTCCGGATCGTTACCATCCGCAACCGCTACGGCGACATCCTGCAGCGGTCGCGCATCGCCCCCGACGGTCGCGAATATGTGCTGAGCTATGTCGACGAGCGCAGCTACCAGGACGAAGAGGACTGGCGCGATCCCGGCGATGACCTGCCGCCTATGCGGCTGACCATCCCGCGCCGGGATTATATTCTCGATTCCGAGGATGTCGAAAGCGACGACGACTACTATACCTTCCTCGAACAGCCGCCGGTGGAGAAGGTGCAGCGCCTCTATTCGATCAACGAGGTCAAGCGTTCGGCCCGCGTGCGTGACATTGCCCGGCGCATCGACCTCGATACGCTGAACTTCGAATTCGGCTCCTCTTCGATCTCCGACACCGAGGTGCAGAAGCTCCAGGGTGTCGCCGACGCCATGGAGAAGCTGTTGAAGAAGAACCCGGCGGAGACCTTCCTGATCGAAGGCCATACCGACGCCGTCGGAACGCCGGAGGCGAACCTTGCCTTGTCGGATCGCCGTGCCGAAGCGGTTGCGGAAGCGCTGACCAATGCCTTCGGCATCCCGGCCGAGAACCTGACGACACAGGGCTATGGCGAGGAGTATCTGAAGGTCGACACCTCGGCGCCCAACCGCGAGAACCGGCGTGTCGCCATCCGCCGCATCACCCCTCTGGTGGCGCCGGTGGCGAGCAACAATTGACCGGCCTTTCCAGCGGCTTGCAGTAATTTCTGGAATCAGGCCGGCAACAAGGTCCCATCCCGGTCAACCGGGATGGGCTGGAACCATGGGCAGCAGGACCGGGTCAACAAGAATTGTACAGCCATTAGAGCCAACTCATTGAATCACTGGGCTTCCCACCCCAGATTCTTCTCTGGGCGTTCCCTGCCCCGTCCCGACTCCAGCGGGACGTAATGAGCCCCGCCGGCCCTCACCGGCGGGGTTTTTTGTTTCAGATCCATCTTGCAAATGGTGGCATGGTGGCCGGAATACGCTCTCAATGCCGACCAGAGAACAACCGGAACTGTCCATGAAGCGGAGCCGGCAGGCGGATAAGGGCAGCGCCAGTGGCGGGTAACGCTTCCTAATAGATGCTTTTGACGTTCGTATCGGAATTGGCAAACACCTCGTCGGGAACAAAAAAATCTCCCGCCAACGGCCCGGTCGCGCCTGGCGCATAGACCGAGAAATCGCTGACGCCCTCGGCGCGCAGCACCTCCTCGTCGATGTAGAAATTGCCCGTCGCCTCGCGCGACGGCCGCATGAAGATCGCATGCGCGGCATCGGCCATGATGTCTGGCGACCGGCTCATCGCCGCCACCGTCGCCCCACCCAGAAGATTGCGCACCGCCGCAGTGTCGATGGTCGAGATCGGCCACAGCGAATTGACGGCGATGCCGTCCTTGGCGAATTCCGCGCTCATGCCCAGCGTGCACATCGACATGCCGAACTTGGCCATGGTGTAGGCGACGTGGTTCTTGAACCATTTGGCCTTCATGTCGAGCGGCGGCGCCAGATTCAGGATGTGAGGGTTTTTAGCCAACTTCAGGTGCGGGATGCACATTTTGGAGACGAGGAAGGTGCCGCGCGTGTTGATCTGATGCATCAGGTCGTAGCGCTTCATGTCGGTTTCCAGCGTGCCGGTAAGCTGGATGGCGCTGGCATTGTTGACGCAGATATCGATGCCGCCGAATTTCTCGACGGTCCTGGCGACCGCCTCGGCGACCTGCCCTTCCTCGCGGATGTCGCACAGCATCGGCAGCGCCTTGCCGCCCGCCTGCTCGATCTCTTGCGCCGCGCTGTAGATCGTGCCCGGCAGCTTGGGATGCGGCTCTGCGGTCTTGGCCGCGATCGTCACATTGGCGCCGTCACGCGCGGCGCGCAGCGCGATCGCCAGCCCGATGCCGCGCGACCCGCCGGAGATGAACAGCGTCTTTCCCTTGAGCGACATTTTTCCTCCGCGTCCTCATACTTCTTTGTACGATCCTTGCCCGCGCAGCAGGGGGATACAAGAGCTTGTGACGGCAAGCCATGGTGACGCTGCGGAGGCTGGCTGGCCGAGTGCCTGAAACATGTTGGATTGACCCGGAGTCTGGTGTATATTCTATACAGATAGGTAGAATATACAATGGCACTCTCGATCAAGAACATGGAAGTCGAGCAATTGGCGCGTGAACTCGCCCGCCGCCGCCGCGTGTCCGTGACCGAGGCGATCCGTCAAAGCCTTGAGCGCGAGGTTGCGCGCGAACGGTTGGTGCCTCGTGATGAAGCAAGCGACCTATTTCAACGGTTGATGGCAATTTCCGATAGCGCCGGAAAAATCCCCAAGCGCGAAAATGCGATGACTGACGACGAAATCCTCGGTTACGACGAATTCGGAATCCCGACGAAATGATCATCGATTCCTCGGCCTTGGTCGCCATTTTGCGTGTCGAGCCGGGCTTCGAACGTTTCGTGCTCGCGATCACGCAAGCCAAGAGACGGTTGCTGGCAGCGCCAACCTTTCTTGAAACCACCATGGTGCTCGCGGGCGGCCGGCAGGATGAAATCCTGGATCGCCTCGACCGCTTCCTGCGCACCGCCTCGATCGAGACAACCGACTTCACCGACGACCATGCAGCTGTCGCCCGGCAAGCCTTTCTGCGTTACGGCAAGGGCCGGCACCCGGCGGCGCTGAACTTCGGCGACTGCATCGCCTACGCCACGGCCCGGCTCGAAGCCATGCCGCTGCTCTTCAAAGGTGATGATTTCCGCCTGACCGACATCGAAGCGGCGGTCTGATCGATATCAGACCAGCACCAGCCCCTGTCGCATGGCAATGGCGATGGCGTCCGTACGATTGGCGGCGCCGAGCTTGATCAGGATCGCGGCGACGTGGAACTTCGCCGTATGCACGGAAATGTTGAGCCGCCGCGCGATCACCTTGTTGGGCGCGCCTTCGGCGAGCAGCGCCAGCACTTCCGCCTCGCGTGGCGACAGCGCCGGCCGGGCGGCGTGCTCGTCCAGAACGTCATCCTCGAACGGCTCGCCATCGCCGGCGTGGAAATCCTCACGGCGTCCGGGCGCGCGGCCATTGCCCGATATGCTGTAGCCAGCGGCGGCCAACCGCGCCGCCGCGGCGATCAGCAGGTCGTCCGCGCCGGCGGGCATGACGGCAGACACTTCGCCGGCAGGCCGCTCGCCGCCGGCGCGCGCCGACAGCAGCACCCGTGGCACCGAGGCCGGCACGGCATCACCGCTCCTGTCGTCGACGATCGCGACATCGGCCCTGCCGCCGCCAACGACCACCGGCAACAGGTCGTCGCTGGCGGCAAGCGAGGCGGCCAGGCGCTCGGCGCGCCCGGCATCGCCAAGCGCGATCAGCACCACCAGCCGCCGCGAAGCCGCACTGTCGGTCCCGATCCGGTCGCTGGCGCGTGCTTCCATCATTCCTCTCAACTCAGCGGCTTTTCGCCGATGATCAGGACGACGTCGCGCTGTTCGCCGCCCCGCACGACACCCAACGTCACCGAAGCACCGGCACTGTCAGGCCCGAGCCGGCGGATCAGGTCGCGCGGGCCATGCACGGCCTCGCCGTTCCACGCCACGATGATGTCGCCGAGTGAGAGGCCGGCGGCCTTGGCCGGGCCATTGTCGTCGAGGCTCATCACCATTGCGCCATGTGCGTCGCGATCACGCACCGGATGCAGGCCAGCGCCGAGATAGCCGCGTGCGACATGGCCCTTTTCGCGCAGCGTCGCCACCGCGCGTTCGATCGTCTCGTAGGGCATGACCAGCGCACGGCCGCGCGGCCCGAACAACAGCATGCCGATCAGCGCGCCCTTGGCGTCGAGCACCGGGCCGCCCTCGAAGCGGCCGCCGGCGCCGACGGCCAGGTTGATGCGCCGGTCGATGGTGCCGCCGCGCATCGAGCGCCAGGCCGGCCCGACTTCGCCGACCGAGCCGGACACGGCCAGTGCTGAACCCTGGCTGCTGCCGATGGCAATGGCGATGTTGCCTGGCCGAACGGCATCGGCCCTGGCAAGGACAGGCGCGGTCGCCGCATCGGCGGGCTTCAGCAGGGCGACGCCCGTCGAAGGATCGCGGCCGATGAGTTCGGCCCTCACCGTCGCGCCGGAGGCCAGCGTCAGTTCGATCTCCTCGCCGGCCTCGACGGCCTCCTCGGCGGTGACGAAATAGCCGTCGCGCCAATGGAAGGCGCTGGCCGTGCGGTGGTGATGGGTGGCGAAGCTCGCCGTCGCCGGCGCGGCTTTCGCTGCCAGATCGGCGATGGCATCTGAAAACGCGCTCAAATTGAAGTCGCTCATAAGGGTCTCCTGGGTTTCTTGCATGTCCCAGATATCGCTCGACGGCGCGCTTGCGGGTACTCGCCTGACGGCTAGTTGTGGGTTTGACTGGCCATCTGGTCAGGTCGCGGCGGTTCGGGCCGCTCCGCACATATAGTGCGTGTCGCGCAAAAGTGCTCACCGGTTTTGGGACAACGACACGCATGTAACAAACGCATCGTTGTGCCTGAAAACACGGAGCCCGTTCATGGCCCTCGCCGCCCCCAAAATCCAATCCGATGACACCTTGCTCGACGCCTATTCCGAAACAGTAGCGGACGCTGTCGATCGCATCGGCCCGGCCGTCTGCCGCATCGAGCGCATCGGCGGCCTGGGCGGCCATGGGTCGGGCTTCGTCATCGCGCCGGATGGGCTGGTCGTCACCAATTTCCATGTCGTGGGTGACGCCAGAACAGTGCGCGTCTCGATGCCGGACGGCGCCTCCAGCGAGGGCCGCGTGCTCGGCCGCGATCCCGACACCGACATCGCCTTGGTGCGCGCCGATGGCAGCTTCGCCGATGTGGCGCCGCTCGGCGATTCCAAGCGGCTGCGGCGCGGCCAGATCGCGATTGCCATCGGCAATCCGCTGGGCTTCGAATGGACGGTCACCTCGGGCGTGGTCTCGGCGCTCGGCCGCTCGATGCGCGCCTCGACCGGCAGGCTGATCGACGACGTCATCCAGACCGACGCCGCGCTCAACCCCGGCAATTCCGGTGGGCCGCTGGTGTCGTCGGCGGGCGAAGTGATCGGCGTCAACACCGCCATGATCCACGGCGCGCAAGGCATTGCCTTCGCCGTCGCCTCCAACACCGCCAGGTTCGTCATTTCCGAGATCATCCGCTTCGGCCGCGTGCGCCGCGCCTTCATCGGCGTCTCCGCCGACACCGTAAACCTGCCGCGCCGCGCGGCGTTGCTGTCGCAGGTTTCGACCAGCACGGCCGTGCGGCTGCGCAGCGTCGAGAAGGACGGCCCGGCGGCCAAGGCAGGTCTCAAGGAAGGCGACATCATCGCCGCCATCGACGGGCGCCCGGTGACGGGCGTCGACGATCTCGTGCGCATGCTCGACGCCGAGCGCATCGGCCGCGAGACGCTGTGCACCGTGGTACGCCGCACCGGCGTCAGCCAGGTGGCGGTGACGCCGGTGGCAAGGGCTGGTTGAGGCTGCCGCTCACACCCCCGCCGCGCCTTCGGCATACTGCGCCAGGAACTCCTCGCTGGGCGGGATCGGCTTGATGACGTCGATCAGCACGCCGTTGGGATCCTTGGTGATGAAGTGGCGCTGGCCGAAGGGCTCGTCGCGCAGCGTGCGCAGGATCGGCAGGCCGGCGGCGGTGATCCGTTCGTAGACTGCGTCAGGATCGCGGACCTCGAAATTGATCAGCAGGCCCGAGGTGCGCCCCCGCCCCTCCTCAGGGATCGTCTCGTGGTCGCCCTGGACGATGCCTAGGTTGACCCTGCGTTTGTCCACCGATTGGAGGTGCACGTACCAGTCGCTCGTAAACAGCGGCTGGAAGCCGAAATGCTCGACATAAAAGGCGGCCGTGCCGGCGACATCGCCGGTCATCAGCACCGGGTAGTAGCTCGTCGTCTTCATCTTTCCTTCTCCCGTCAATTAACATACAGTCTGCATGTAAATCGAATTAACATACAGGCTGCATGTATGCAACAGGAATCCGGGCGCCGCTCGAACCGCGACCGCACCGAGGCGACACGCGCCGACCTGATCGCGGCGGCGCGCAAACTGTTTACGGAAAAGTCCTATGTTGAGACCGGCACGCCGGAGATCGTTGCCGCCGCAGGCGTGACGCGCGGCGCGCTCTATCACCACTTTGCCGACAAGCAGGCACTTTTCGCCGCCGTGGTTGAACAGGAAGCGGCGGCTGTGGCGCGGGAGATTGACCGCGCCTCCCCGCCTTCGCTCAGCGCCCGCGATGCGCTGATTGCCGGTTCCGATGCCTATCTCATGGCCATGCGCGCGCCCGGCCGCACGCGGCTCTTGCTGCTCGACGGCCCGGCCGTCCTCGGCCGCACCGCCATGGACGCGATCGATAGTCGCCATGGCAACCGCTCGCTGCGTGAAGGCCTTGTCGCCGCCATGCGGGCACGATCGATGACAAAGCTGCCGGCGGAGGCGCTGACGGCGCTGCTCGGTTCTGCTTTCGACCGCGCTGCGCTCGCCATCGAGGCGGGCGCATCAGCCGAGGACTACCGCGCCGTCCTGACGGCGCTGATAGACGGACTGTCCCGCGCCTGATGCAGGTCGCCCAAAGGTGGCCCACGCTACTCAACTGTCCGTCCAGCGCCGGAACAACGCACTGGCGTTTACGCCTCCAAAGCCGAAGCCATTGGAGATCGCGTAGTCCATCTCCATTGGCCGGGCGTGGTTTGCGACGAAGTCGATCCCGTCGCCGGTCGGATCGGGGGCGCTCAAATTCAGGGTCGGCGGTGCGACCTGGCCCCTAAGCGCCAGGATCGTGAAGATCGCCGCAAGCCCACCGGCGGCTCCGAGCAGGTGCCCGGTCGCCGACTTCGTTCCGCTGACGGCGATGCTGAAATCCGCGCCAAAGACCCTTTTGATCGCCTCTATTTCCCCCGCATCGCCGACCGGCGTGGAGGTCGCATGCGCATTGAGGTGGCGGACCTCACGCGGCGAAATACCGGCTTGGGTAATCGCGATCTCCATGGCCCGCCGCGCACCGTCGCCATCCTCGGGGCCGGAGGTGATGTGATAAGCGTCCGCCGTCGTGCCGTAGCCGACGAGCTCGGCGAGCGGCTTGGCGCCGCGCGCAAGCGCGTGGCTCAATGCCTCGATGACCAGGATTCCGGCTCCTTCGCCCATGACGAAGCCGTCACGCAGCATGTCGAAGGGACGGGAGGCCTGATCGGGACGGTGATTGAAGGAGGTCGAAAGGGAGCGTGCGGCGGCAAAGCCGCCGAGGCTGACCGCATTCATGCAGGCTTCCGTTCCACCGCACACCGCGATGTCGGCTTCATTGGAGCGGATGAGACGCGCCGCATCGCCGATCGCCTGGATGCCGGCCGCGCACGCCGTCACCGGAGCGCCGAGCGGGCCTTTGAACCCATATCGGATCGAAATCTGTCCCGCCGCCATGTTCACCAGGAACGATGGCACCGTGAACGGCGAGAGACGCCGAACACCGCGCTGATCGACGGTTCGCACGGCTTCGGTTATCGCGGGAAATCCTCCGATACCCGAAGCGATGATCGTCGCGGTGCGGGCCCTGTCGTCGTCCGAAACCGGCTTCCACCTCGCCTGGGCCAGCGCCTCTTCCGCCGCCGCCAATGCGAAGAGAATGAAGCGGTCCGCCCTGCGCTGTTCCTTCGGAACCAGGACGGTGTCCGGATCGAAGCCGGCCTCGGGGTCCTCCTGCAAGGAGGGAACAATTCCGCCGACTTTCGCCGGCAGGTCTCCCACCATTTCAGCCGGCAGGCTCCGAATGCCCGAGCGGCCAGCTAGGAGCCGCGACCAGGAAGTCGCCGCGTTGGCTCCGAGGGGGCTAACTGCTCCCATGCCTGTAATGACGATACGACGCATGTCTGCTCCAGCTTCTGTTGATCCGTTCGCGCGGCGGCGCCGTGCCGACGCTCGATCGCGATCGCTTCTATTCCCGCGCGGCCGCAATTCGCCTGACTTCGCCGGCGGCGGCATCGAGAAAACGTTGCGACATCTCTTCATCGCTAAGGATACGGGAGATCGTCACGGCTCCCACCATCAGCGACAGCATCGCCATGGCCTTGCGATGGGTTTTTGGACCTTCTGCCGCCGGCATCAATTCGTCGATAACCTCAAGGTGAGCTGCGATCCCATCCTGAAAGGGGCCCCTCACTTCCTCGCTTTGACGCGCCGCGTCCGAACCAAGCGCCACGATCGGACAACCGTCGCTCTTCTCTTCGCGATGTCCAGGCGAAAGGTAGAGCCCGATAACGGCTTCAAGGGGATCAGGGCTCCCGGCAGCAACAGCCGACCATCTGCGGGTTGCGTGCTCCATCGCTCGCCGCGATGCCTGCGCCGCCAAGTCCTCCTTGGATTCGAACTGCTTGTAGAAGGCGCCTTGGGTCAGCCCGGCACCCTTCATCAGATCCTTCAGCCCGATGCCGTCAAAGCCGTGCTCTCGAAATAGACGGCTTGCCGCGTTGATCACCGCTTCGCGATTTGCTTCCGCCTGCGTGCGATTGACTCGCATGTCGACCTCAATTTAGATTTTGTCCAACATCTATAACAGGGATAGAGTTCTATTGCAATCTAACCTGAATCTGTCCCACTCCGCGGTGGGGAATGAGATGGCGACGCAACCGGAACCCTCCAATCTCGTTATGGCAGGGCATCCTCAAGGCTCACATTCGGGACCGACACATGAAAAAGACCTATGAAAAACCGACGCTACGCAAGCACGGGAAATTGACCGCCCGCACCGCGCAGATCGTGGTTTCCGGGGTGACGATAATCCAGTGATTTCTCGGGTGCCCGGGTCAGGTGCCGGAGCCGGACACGCCATGGGTCTCCGGCTCCTCTTCGGGCACCTCGCCCGGCTCGAACTCGTTGAAGCAGCCGAGCCCGCGCTTGAACCGGTCGATCAACCAGGCGGCCGCCGGCTTCGGGCTGCGATCGTTGCGGTGCATGGCGAACAGTGGCGAACTCACCTCCTTGTAGGGTTCGAGATCAAGCTCCACCAGGCGGCCGCTGGCCAGATCGTCGGCGATCAACCAGCGCGGCAGCCCACCCCAGCCCAGCCCCTCGCGCATCAGTATGTGCTTGGTGCGCACGTCGGTCAGGCGCCAGGTGCGGTAGGCGAAGACGCCGTAATCACGTCCCTTGGTGCGCTCCGACTGATCGGTGACGACAAGCTGCGTGTGCTCGCGCACATCCTCGAGCGCCACCGGCTTCGGCAGCTGTGCCAGCGGATGGCTGGGTGCGGCCGCCGGCACCAGCGACATGAAACCGATGCGCACGAGATGCACGTCGACATCGCCCAGCAAGCCTCCAATGCCCAGATCGGCCTGTCCGTTGACGACAAGATCGGGGATGAGACCGAGCGTGCCGATATGCAGGCGCAGCATCACGGTCGGAAACCGCGCCTCGAATGCCTGGAGCACCCGCACCAGTACGGGGGAAGGCAATGCCACGTCCACCGCCAGCGCCACCTCGGCCTCCAGCCCGTGATGGTGCCCGTCGACGCGCGAGCGCATCCGCTGCAGCACGCCAATCATGCGCCGCGCGTCTTCCAGCATCGCCCGGCCGATCTCGGTCAGTTGCGGCTCGCGCGTGCCCTCGCGCTCGAACAGCTTCAGCCCGAGCTGCGCCTCGAGATTGGCGATGCCATAACTGATGACGGATTGTGCCCGGTTGAGCTTGCGACCGGCGGCCGAGAAACTGCCGGTGTCGGCAACCGCGACAAGGATCTGGAGCTGGTCGAGGGTCGGGTTCGGCTGCATCGTTGTGTATCTACTTTATAGATGGATCGTATAGAAAATATACCAGTTTATCGGATGGATCGATAGCCCATATATGTCGGGACAATTCATTCAACTGGAGAGACCCGCCATGTCCATTCTTCTTGTTACCTCGAGCCCCCGCGGCGCTGCCTCGCACTCGACCCGCATCGCCACCGAGTTCGCTCAGAAGCTTCTCGCCGCCGACCCATCGAACACGCTGGTCGTGCGCGATCTCGTCGCCAACCCGCTGCCGCACATCGATGCCGACTATGCGACCGGCATCTACACGCCGGCCGATGCCCGCACCCCGCGCCAGGCCGAGGTGGTGGGCGTTTCGGACGCGGTGCTGGACGAACTGTTTGCTGCCGACACGGTGATCCTCGCCACCGGCTTCATTAACTTCAACATCTCCTCGACCCTGAAGTCCTGGGTCGACCACATCGCCCGCTCCGGCCGGAGCTTTGCCTATGGCGAGAATGGTCCCAAGGGCCTCGTCACCGGCAAGAAGGTCTATATCGTGCTGGCTTCGGGCGGCATCTATTCCGAGGGCGCGGCCGTGCAGTTCGATCACGCCATTCCCTATTTGCGCGGCGTGCTCGGCTTCCTCGGCATGACCGATGTCGATGTCATCCGCATCGAAGGCGTCGGCATGGGCCCGGACGCGGTCACTGCGGCGCTCGCCAAGGCGACCGCCAAGGTCGACGCCGTGGTGGCCAGCCAGCAGGCTGCTGCTGCCGCGTAAGGCTCTGGATAATCTGAACTCGAAAGGCAGGCGTTCGCGCCTGCCTTTTCGTTTCAGCCGATCAGATGCCGCAAGAGGCCGGCCGAAGCGACCCCGATCAGCACGGTCGGCAGCATGGAAAGCCGCGTTGCCGCCGCCAGCGTGACGGCCAACGCCGCAAGATCAGCCGGATTCCGCGACACGAAGGCCGGCGCGATGACAGAGATCAGCACGCAGCCGGGCGCTGCGTCCATCACCGCCGTGGCGCGGGTGCTGAGCACGCGGTTGCGCAGCACGACATAGCCGCCGATCCGCGTCAGATAGGTGACGCCGGCCATCAGCACGATGGTGAGAAGGGTTGTCGTGTTGATCATGCATCACCTGCCAGCAACCAGGCCGCGACCAGCCCCGACACAGCACCCGCCGCGACATACCAGGCGCCGGGAACGAAGAGATAGACAAGCGCGGCGACTGCCAGGCTGACGAGCCACGGTCGCGCGGCGGCAAAGCCTTTCCACATGCCGCGCATCAGCACCAGGAAGACGGCCGGAAACGCCATATCGAAACCATAGGTCTCGACATCGCCCAGCATCGGGCCGAGCAAGGCGCCGAGCGTCGTGAAGGCTACCCAGGTGAGATACATCGCCAGCGCCGCGCCCATATAATAGCGCGGGCTGAAGGCCGGGCCGATGCCCGCGGCGGCACGCTGTTTGGCATCGGCCAGGCCAAGTGCCCAGCTTTCGTCGCACATGAAGAACAGCGCCGGGAAAACCTTGCGCCGCGGTAGCTCGCGCAGGAACGGCGCGAGCGCCGCCCCCATCAGCAGATGACGGCTGTTGACCAGGAAGGTGATGGCGACAATGAGCAGGATGTGCGGCGGCGACGTCCACAACTGGATCGCCGCGAATTCCGAACCGCCGGCGAAGTTCAGGCCGGTCATCAGGGATAACTCGACCGTGCTCAGCCCCTTCTGCGTGGCCTGGGCGCCAAGCACGAGCGCGTAGGGAATGGTGCCGAACAGCACCGGCGCGCAGGACATCACACCACGGCGGAACTCGGATTCCGAACCATTGCCGGCTGCCTCGACTGCCTGTGAAACGCTCATGGTCTGCCATAGGCCGGCCTCGCAGCCGCCCTGCCCTGCGTTTGGAAATTTCGTGATGTCAGGGGCGAAACATACCTACACCTCCCGGCAATTTGGTTGCGAAGATTGTTGTCTTTCGCCAAATTTTGGCATTGAATGTCACATATCCGCAGGAAAATGGAATTCGACGCCATGAAGCTCGACGACATCGACAAGCGCATCCTGCGGGCACTGCAGCGCGACGGCCGCATGGCCAACAATGATCTGGCCAATGAGGTCGGCCTGTCGCCCTCGCCTTGCCTGCGGCGCGTCAAGCTCCTGGAGGAAGCCGGCGTCATCGACCGCTATGTCGCCGTGCTCAATCCAGCCAGCATCGACAAGGGCCTCACCTTCTTCACCCGGATCTGGCTGAAGACGCAGGACGAGGACACGATCGAGCACTTCGCCACCGAGGTGGCCAAGCTACCGCAAGTGATGGAATGCTATCTCATGCTAGGCGACTGCGACGCCCTGGTGCGCGTGGTGGCGGCTGATATCAACGACTATCGCCGTTTCCAGTCGGAGCATCTGAGCCGCATCAAGGGCGTGCAGAACGTCAAGACCGACGTTCCCAGCTGGACGATCAAGTACACATCAGAACTGCCGATCTGAGCCTTTGAAATATTTCTCAGCGCATTTGACGAGGCGCAGGCCATCGCCTGGCCTATAAGAATTTCCATCTGGAATGTCGATCCGAGCACGCCTCGAACGTCCTTGGGACGCAACCGGAATTGCCGGGCAGCGTCGAAAGATCGATCCTGTTCCCGGCTGGGAGAAGAAACATGAATCATTCCTACCGTTGGGTCATCGTCGCGGCTGGCGCGCTGATGTCCTGTGTCGCCATCGGCACGATGTTTTCGCTGGCGATTTTCCTCGAGCCAATGGCGATCGATACCAACTGGTCGCGCGCGGGCATTTCGAGCGCCATGACGCTCAACTTCCTGGTGATGGGCCTCGGCGGCTTCGCCTGGGGCGCCCTGTCCGACCGGTTCGGCGCCCGCATCGTCGTCACGATCGGCGCCGTGCTGCTCGGGCTGGCGCTGGTGCTGGCAAGCCGCGCCGGGTCGCTTCTCACCTTCCAGATCACCTATGGCGTGCTCGTCGGGCTCGCGGCAAGCGCCTTTTTCGCACCGATGATCGCGCTGACATCAGGCTGGTTCCACACCAATCGCGGGCTCGCGGTATCGCTGGTCTCGGCCGGCATGGGCGTGGCGCCGATGACGATCTCGCCTTTCGCGCGCTGGCTGATCTCGGCCTATGAATGGCGCGCCGCCATGTTCGACATCGGCCTCCTGGCCTGGGTGCTCCTGCTGCCCGCCGTCCTTCTGGTGCGCCAGCCGCCGAAACCCGCCGTCTCCGGTGCGGCCGCGGCACCAGTCGCCGAAGGCGCCGGCCTGACGGTCGGGCAGGCGCTGCGCTCGCCCCAATTCATCGTGCTGGGGCTAACCTTCTTCGCCTGTTGCGCGGCCCATTCCGGCCCGATCTTCCACATGGTCAGCTACGCCATGCTGTGCGGCGTCGCCCCGATGGCCGCGGTCTCGATCTACAGCGTCGAGGGTCTGGCTGGCCTCGGCGGCCGGCTGTTCTACGGCGTGCTGGCCGACAGGCTGGGCGTCAAGCCGGTGCTGATCGCGGGGCTGGCGATCCAGGCGATCGTCATTGCCGCCTATCTCTCGATCAGCCAGCTCGACCAGTTCTATATGCTGGCCGTCATCTTCGGCGCCACCTATGGCGGCGTCATGCCTCTCTACGCCGTGCTGGCGCGCGAATATTTCGGCCAGCGCATTCTCGGCACCGTATTCGGCGCCGCCACCATGCTCTCCAGCCTTGGCATGGCGCTGGGGCCGCTTGCCGGCGGCATGATCTTCGACGCCTATGCCAGCTACCATTGGCTGTTCATCGGCTCGGCTCTCATCGGCCTGGGTGCCGCGGGCATAGCCATCGCCTTCCCGCCGCTGCCACGCACGGCGTTGCAGACGGCATAGTGCATGTCGCCCGGAAGTCTCCTCGGTTCCGGGATAACGACACGCATAAAATCAGGAGACACGGCCGGACGGCAATCGTGGCCAGATGACAAACGGGCTTGACGGGCCATGGCCGGTCAAGCCACCGCCTGCTTCGGCGTCACGCCGACTTGAGAACCGTGAACGGCCGCTTCTGAATGGCCCGTTTGGTCTGGAAATTCGCGGCCGGAGCCGGGCGGCCGACATGAAAGCCCTGGACTTTGTCGATGCCAAACTGGCGCATGAGGAGCATCTGCTCTTCGGTCTCCACCCCTTCGACCAGGATTTTGTGGCCGCGATTTCTGACCAGCGCGATGATATCCTGCAGCATCGCCATGCCCTTGGGGGTGCCGCAGTCGTGGAGAAACGAGCGGTCGATCTTGACCGTATCGAAATCGATGAGACGAAGCCACGAAAGGCCGGCGAAGCCCGTCCCGAAATCATCGAGCCATATTCTGATTCCGAGCAGCTTCAGATCGCTGATGCAGCGCAGGATGTCGGAGTGCATCTCCATCTCCAGCCCCTCGGTGATCTCGAAGGCCAGCCGGTTGCCGGTCACGCCGGTCTCGCCCAGAATGGTCGCGACCGATGTCGCGAAGCCGGGCGTCTTGAGCTGGATCGGCGAGACGTTGACGCTGACGACGCGCACGTGATCCTGCGCCAGGAGTTCGGCGCACACGGTCCTTATTGCCCAACGCCCGAGCTCGAGGATGGCGCCGGTTCGCTCCGCGACGGGAATGAACAGGCTCGGCGGAACCAGGGTCCCGTCGAGCATCTTGAGACGCATCAGCGCCTCCACGGCCTCGACCCGGCCCGACGCGACGTCCTGGATGGGCTGATAGACAAGCGAAACGAGATCCTGGCCGATCGCGATCTTCAGCAAAGCCGCGAGATTCTCGCTCTCGTCGCTGCTCTGGGGATCGGTCGGATCGAACAGCCGGACACAATTTCGGCCGCCGGCTTTTGCCAGATAGAGCGCTCGATCGGCCTCGTGGATGATCTTCTCCAGCTTGGCGGCGGTCTGCTTCCTGGTGAATGCCGCGCCTACGCTCGCCGTCACGATCGCGATGCCATCCCGCCGCAACTCGTGCGCGATCGCCAGATTCTCCACCGTGCTGCAAATGGCTTCGGCGAGATCCGCGACCTGGTCTTTCCTGGCCATGCGAGCCAGGACGATGAATTCCTCCCCACCATAGCGGCCGATGGAGCCATCATATTGCTTGATCAGGTCGCTGAGCGCCTCGGCGACCTGGATCAGGCAACGGTCACCTTCCTGATGGCCATAGCAATCGTTGAACTTCTTGAAGAAGTCGACGTCGATGAGGATCGCCGCAAAACCATGGCCAAGCTTTTGCCAGTCATTCCAGTAGTCGCGCAGTTTCTCGTCGATGGCGCGCCGGTTCTCCAGGCCTGTGAGCGGATCCGTCCGCGACAGCCTGAGCAGGGCCTTGCCGCGCTCGGTGGCCTCATTGTGCTGGATCTTGGCCTCCAGCGCGTTGAGGAAGACGTTGTAGCGCTCTTCGTTCAGCTTCCAGTTCACATAGGATGTGAACGTGAAGCACGAAACGTAGAAAGTGCCAAATACCATCTTATATGCCAGCGACGCGGGTAGAAAGTAGTTCACCACATACAAGATGCACAAAATTATAGTCGACGTTATGATCGACACTTTGAAACGGAACGTGAAGAAGAGATTGGCACTCATCATGAAAATGGTGCCGAAGACCATATAATAGGCGACGGTTTCCTTGTTCGCCCCCATGGAGGCGGGGTAAAGCCAGCCGATATAGCCGAAGATGATGGCCGCGGCGCAGGTTACGTCAAGCCAGTCCGTGGCGGCTCCCCTGCGAAGCTGTGCTTCCAGGACCAACAGTGCGGTCAGTCCGACAGCGAAGCGGGCCGTGATCGTGAGGGCGGCCACATCCGGTATCAGCAGCAGATCCGATACCGAAAACAAGACATAGATGACGACGGCGATCCAAAGGCCTGGCCTGGCTTCCTTCCTTCGCTTCGCCTGGGCTTCCGTACGGTAAAGGATGCGAAGTTCGGCCGCCCCTAGCTCCTGGCGGGGATCGTGCGGTTCCGAATCGACCGCATCGGCCACTCTGGATGACGCGCGTTCGTTCACGACAAATCCCGGCTGAAGGGCATCTCGCGTTCCGAATTCTTTTGCAGCTTCTGCCCCCAACGCAGACCGACTCCTTGGGCGCGACATCTCTTGCCGCGCGATCAAATGCAATGATGCAGGACAAGTTTCCGTTAACTCGAACCCGGAATCCCCTCCTTAAAAACCCCAAAGAATTGACATGGTTAGCGGGAAATTAATCATACCGGTAAAATGCCCGCGACCCGACATTGGCAAACCGAATATTCTAAGCAATAAGTTAACTGACTGTTAACTATGGAGTCTTGGTGTGCAAACTGTCTTTGATGGCCAGAGTCTGATTACTGCGGAGGCAATTGCCAGTGGTCTCCGTCGAGGAAAGCCCGAGCATCATGGCGAAGCGTTCGAAACCGCTCGCGCGGAGCTGGCGCTCATCCTCCACGCGACACAGCAACAGGTCGAGCAGCAAAAGTTTCCCGCCGAGATCGTTCGCCGCCTGCTGTCGCTTCTCAACGCGTTGCGTGCCAAGGTTCATCCCGACGTGTGGCAAGCCTTGATACCGGTGGCGCAGAACCACCCGATCCAGAAGTACTTTCTCGAGGATCCGCTGACGCATTGGTCCTTCACCAAGCCCAGGGGTTATTCCGGCGACGCGCAGTTGCTCGACTACATCTATTGTGACCCGCACGTGGCCGAGAGCGTGGCGAACGCCTCGGAGATCGGCAAGGCGCTTTACAGCCATACCCAGAACGTGCCGTCATGCGTCGCGGCACGGGAGCGCCGCGATCTGCTGACCCGCTATGTCGATGAGACCGCGGCCAAGAATGGACCGGAAACCGAAGTCCTGGCTATCGCGGCCGGCCATCTGCGCGAAGCGAACCGTTCGGCCGCATTGGCCGAGGGCGGCCTCAAGCGCTGGGTCGCGCTCGACCAGGATCCCCAGAGCGTCGGACTGATCGCGCGCGATTTCCAGGGCACCGCGGTCGAGGCCATCGACGGCTCGGTACGGACCGTGCTCACCAGGGGCCACAAGCTTGGCAAGTTCGATCTCATCTATGCCTCCGGGCTTTACGACTACCTCCAGCACAACGTCGCCGTGAAACTCACCAAGACCTGTCTGCAGATGCTGAAGCCGAACGGCACATTCCTGTTTGCGAACTACGCCGAGGGCACTCCTGACGCCGGCTACCGGGAAACGTTTATGGACTGGGTGCTGCTGCTGCGGTCGGAAGTCGACATGTGGAACATCATCAATGCCAGCGTCGACCGCAACACCGTGGAGGCGCAAGTGTACTTCGGCGAGAATCGCAACGTGCTCTACGGCGTCATCCAAAAGCGCGGCTAATACCCACCTGGATGGCACGCCGGCCAAGGACCTCGAGCGCTTCACGGAGTGCTCGAGGGTGTAAGCCCCCTCACGCGCGATCCACGCCCTTTCGGAGACGCCTGGACCCTACCCGAAAATCCGATCTCCCTGCTCGTCGACGAGCTGGATGCCTTTCTTGATCGAGATGTCGACGGCGTCGTCCAGTCCGGCGAAACGGTCGGCACGGATGAATTTGTGCTCCTTCACCACGCCATCGACCTCCTTGGAGACGACGCCGCAGGTCTGGTACTGGCCTTCGTTCTTGTAGGGCGTGGCGCTGATCGTAAAACCCTTGTGCTCGACCTGCTTGGCGGGCGCGGCACTTGCGGGCTCGGCCGCTTCGCCGCCACCGCCGCCGAAAAGACGTTTCAGAAAAGACATCGCTCAAATCTCCTTGCCGCCTGCGATCGCCGTCGGTATGCGATTCATGACGCTGTCGGCCCAGCATGCGCGAATGTGCCGCCGCGTTCCAGCCCCCTGATGAAGACGGTGACTAGGAGCTCGATCTGCCGGTCGATCTCGTCCGCCTGCCGGCGCACGGACCTTGCCGCATAACCGCTGGTGACGATGCCATGCACGCTTGACCAGAGGGTTCGCGCGGCGATCCGGCGTGTGTCCTCGTCGAGATCGAAGCCGCCGTCGGCAAGGACGCTGGCGATGATCTCGAACAACTGGTCGAGCCGTGCCTCGTAGACGTCGGGCGCGGTCAGTACCGGACGCCGCCTGTTGAAGGCAAGCAGCGCCGGCCAGCTGCCGGGATGCGCCTCGACGAAGCGAACATAGGCGCCGGCCAGCGCCATCAGCCGTTGGCGCACGTCGGTGATGCCGCGCCTGCCAAGATCGGCCATCGCCGCAGCGCCGGCGATCCCCAACCGGTCGAGCAGCCGCATGTTGACTGCGCGGTGGACCCCGTCGAGATCGGAAAACAGATTGTAGACCGAGCCGACCGAGATGCCCGCCTGTTCGGCGATGGTCCTGGCCTTCAGATTGTCCATGCCGCCTTCGTTGAGCAGCGTCTCGGCAATGGCCAGCACCCGCTCGCCCGTCTCTTCCTTGTCCAGCGCCATATCAGTCCTTTTGGATGCGCGTGCCTTCGACGGCACGCTTTTTCGCACCCCCGACCTCCCTTCGTTTACCATATGCCGGATATCGTGAACAGCGTTCATAATTCTTTTGGCGCCGGGCACGGCCCGGCGGTGAAGGTGCGCGCCAGGGGCGTGCTCGAGCGCCTGAAGACCATCAACTGAAGATTTTTGGACCTGACCACGACCACATCAAACCCAACTTCGATCCAATCAAAGGAACACGACAATGAACGGCAATCAGACCTACATCATGTTCAACACCGTCTCGGTCGGCGCCGCCTACTTCATGCTTGGCCCGTCCCTGTGGCTGGCGCCGGTCGACCTGTCGACCAAGGGCTACTGGGCCATGGGCATCCTGCTGCTCACCGGCAGCCTGGTGAACTGGTCAAGTACCGCACCGACGAGCGCATCTCCGCCGAGACCACCGCCAAGATCGAAAAGGCGCGCAACGAAAAGCTGATCAGCGAATATGTCGGCAAGGAATGATGCCGGCATGGCCTGACGAGAAAAGCCCGGGTCTCCCCGGGCTTTTCTGTTGGGCTTTCGCGCTTCAAGAGACGCGCGGACATCATGAGATCAGCGGTGCGACAGCGCTTCCAGCGCTTCGGCGGCGGCTTCTAGAATGGCGATCGCCTCGGCCTGCTTTTCAGCTGGCGCATCGACGATGTCGCCGAGTGCCGCGCGCAGCCGGTGGCGGATGGCACGGAATTCGTCACGCGTTTCCGAGCGCTCGCCACGGCCGCTCCGGCCGCCGCGGCGGTCCTCGCCGTCATCGTTCCAGCCGAACCAGTCGCGCGCCTTAGCCATCTTGCGGCCGAAGCGCTCGAGATGATCGAGCACGCCGTCGATCATTTCGCGGTTGTCGGCCAGATGCGCCTGCCCGGCCTCGGTGATCGAGAACACCTTCTTGTTGCCTTCGCTCGTCGACACGGCATAGCCGGCCTCTTCCAGGAAGGTCAGCGTCGGGTAGACCACGCCCGGGCTCGGGCTGTAGATGCCGCTGGTGCGCTCTTCCAGCGCCTTGATGATGTCGTAGCCGTGGCGCGGCGCCTCGGCCAGCAGCGACAGCGTGATCAGCTTGAGGTCACCGTCGGCGAGCATCCGTCCGGCGCGGAACATGTCGCCCGGGCCGCGGCCACCGCCCCTGCCGCCGAACGGACCGAAGCCGCCGCCCCCTCTGCCACCAAATTTGCCACCAAACTTGCCGGCCATGTGCATGAACATGCGCTCGCCAAAATGATGATGATCGGAATGATCGTGTCTGTGCATTGATTGCTCCTTGAGTTCTATCTTACGATATATCTTAGTTAGGCGCGCAGTGCCGTCAAGTCAAGATATATCTTACGATGTATCTGGCCACGAGCCAAGCGACATCGTGGCTTCGAAGCGTCAGGCTCGGCAGGAATGGATAGAGTGCGAATGGACTACCAGCGGCCTTTGCGCCGATTCCAGCCGTAGAGGAGATCGGCGAAGCGATCATAGGCAAGGCGGGTCAGCGGCAGCATGAGCCGATTGCCGAACAGGCTTGCCAGCCAGCCCTCACCCGGCGTCAACAGCCAGACCGCGATCGCCACATCGGCGCCGATCAGCAAATTGCCATCCGCATCGGTGGCATGCAGCCGGCGGCGGATGTCCTCCAGCGAGACGCCGTGCGACGACAGCGCATCCGGCTCCAGGTTGATATCGCGGAACTCGACCCGACCGGCCTTGACCGCCGCGATCAGCCGCCCCTTCTGCCTGCTGATGCCGGCATCGCAGACCGGACAGCGCGTGTTGTACCAGACGGTCAGCGCGGGGCCGGGCATCGGTCAGCCGTGATCGTGCCGATGATGCAGGTCGGGATAGTGCGGATGCTTGTGACGTAGCGGCGCATGCCGGTGCCAGTGCGAATGCGGCTCGCGGACCGGTCCGTCATGATGGTGCTGGTGATGCTCGTCATGAACATGGCTGTGCTCGTGCTCCAGCGCCTCATGGTCGTGCTCATGCTCATGGCGCTCGGACAGATGCAGCCACAGGCCAACCCCCATCAGCAGACCGGCTATCCCGAGCTTGAGCGTGACGGCATCGCCCAGCACCAGGATCGCCAGCAACGCGCCGATGAAGGGAGCAAGCGAATAGTAGGCTCCCGTGCGTGCCGAACCGAGGTGACGCAGCGCGAGGATGAACATGACGAGGCTGACGCCGATGCCGAAGAAACCGACGGCGGCCGTGGCCATCACCGTGGTCGCGGCGGGAAATGCCGCGCCGGAGGCGAGCGCCAGCCCGACATTAGCGGCGCCCGCCACCAATCCCTTCAGCATTGCGATGGCCACCGGATCGGCCGCCGATATCTTGCGGGTGAAATTATTGTCCAGGCCCCATGCCAGGCAGGCCCCCGCGACAAGCAGCGCGCCTAGATTGAAGGCAATGCCTTGCCCCGCCCATGACAGCAGCACCGCGCCCGCCAGAATGGCGAAAGCACCGAAAAGCAGACGCCGGTCGACATTTTCGCGATAAACGAGCCACGCGATCGCCATTGTCGCCAGGCCTTCCAGATTGAGCAACAGGGCGGAACTGGACGCAGTGTTGAGAGTGAGGCCAAACATCAAGAGCACCGGTCCAACGATGCCGCCCATACCGATTGCCAGCGCCAGCCAAGGAATATCCCCGGCGGCAAGGCGCGCCTCTCCGTCGCCCGCTCCCCCGCCGCGCAAGAGCCGGTAGAGCGCTAGGCCAATGCCGGCGCCGAGATACAACAGACCCGCCAGCATGAACGGGCTGACGTTGTCGAGCAGCAGTTTGGACAGCGGCGGCGTTGCGCCAAACAAGGCGGCCGAGCCGAGCGCAAGCGGCACGCCGGGCCACAGATGCGAATGGGAATGTGCTTCGGGCATGGCTCACCCTATCACGGCGGCGTGCCATGTCATCGACGAGACCACTCGACACGGCATGCGTCGCTGTCCAACAGATGCGTCAGTTCCGATGCATCGCCACCTTGGGCCCGACGCATTTGTTGTCGCGAAACAGCGCCCACTCCTCGCACAGGCGACTGCTGGGCAGGCGGCAAAACCCGTATTCGTTGCCGGCCTTGTCCTTCCTAACCACGAAGCGGCCGCCGATCGCACCGCAGTGGGCCGATGCCGGATTGGCCATGCCGACCGGTTTTTGTGCGGCGCCGGCGTCGATGGGCATCGACGACATCAAGGCAAGACCGGCGGCCAGTATCGAAAATTATTCATGCGATCTCTCCTTGGCCGCATGTCTACCACGGCGAGACGTCCTGTCCCGAGGCAGCTGTCAAATTTGTCGTAACGCGCGCCGGATCACGTGCCGTTGAGGCGGCACCTGATCCGGCTGTCCGCAAAAACCCCATCATCCAAGTGAGGTGATGATCTCGCGATAGGCGAATTCGGGGAACGCCTTCATCGTCCGCGTCCTGATGTTGCCGGCCGCCGCCAGCATCAGCGAAAAACGCGCGAGCACCGCGTCGTCGGGCGCCTCGACCACCGCCACCATGTCGTACTCGCCCATGGTCAGGTAGAACGCCTTGAACGATCCCCCCATCTCGCCCAGTTGCTTCCTGGCGGCATCGAGCCGCTTCGGGGATTCGCGCACGTTCTTGGCGCCCTGCTCGGTCCAGTTCATCAGCACTATGTAGCTTGTCATGGCACACCTCCCTCCGGGGCCACGGAGCACGGCACTCAGGCCGTGGGTCTGTCGACACGGCCTCGACCGGGGCGGGCTTCCGGGGTTGTCGCCCGAAAAATGCATCCGACGCGAAATTATCCTCCCTAAGGTCGCGGGTCGCAAGAGCGAACACGCCTATGAAAAAGGGCGCCCGTGGCGCCCTTTATCTCCAATGCGATTGGCAGGTCTCAGCTATCCAGGAAGCTGCGCAGCTTGCGGCTCCGGCTCGGGTGCTTGAGCTTGCGCAGCGCCTTGGCTTCGATCTGGCGAATACGCTCGCGGGTGACCGAGAACTGCTGGCCGACTTCTTCCAGCGTGTGGTCGGTGTTCATGCCGATGCCGAAGCGCATTCTGAGCACGCGCTCCTCACGCGGCGTCAGCGAGGCCAGAACGCGCGTGGTGGTCTCGCGCAGATTGGCCTGGATCGCCGCGTCGATCGGCAGGATCGCCATCTTGTCCTCGATGAAATCGCCCAGATGCGAATCCTCCTCGTCGCCGACCGGCGTTTCGAGCGAGATCGGCTCCTTGGCGATCTTCAAGACCTTGCGCACTTTTTCGAGCGGCATGGCGAGCTTTTCGGCCAGTTCCTCCGGCGTCGGCTCGCGGCCGATCTCGTGCAGCATCTGGCGCGAGGTGCGCACGATCTTGTTGATCGTCTCGATCATGTGCACCGGGATGCGGATAGTGCGGGCCTGGTCGGCGATCGAACGCGTGATCGCTTGCCGGATCCACCATGTCGCGTAGGTCGAGAACTTGTAGCCGCGGCGGTATTCGAATTTGTCGACCGCCTTCATCAGACCGATATTGCCTTCCTGGATCAGGTCGAGGAACTGCAGGCCGCGATTGGTGTACTTCTTGGCGATCGAGATGACGAGGCGCAGATTGGCCTCGACCATTTCCTTCTTGGCGATCGCGGCTTCGCGCTCGCCCTTCTGCACCTGGTTGACGATTTTCCGGAATTCCAGGATCGAGATCGCCGTTTCGGTGGCCAGGTGCTGGATCTCGGCGCGCAGATCCTTGATCGCATCCTTCTCGTTCTTGGTGAATTCCTTCCAGCCGCGCGAGGTCAGGTTGGCGATCGAGCGCGTCCAGTTCGGATCGAGTTCGGAGCCCTGATATTCCTTCAGGAACTCCTCGCGGCGCACGCCATAGCTTTCGGCGAGGCGCAAAAGCTTGCCCTCGTTCTGCACTAGGCGCTTGTTGATGTCGTAGAGCTGCTCGACCAGCGCCTCGATGCGCGCCGTGTTGAGCGACAGCGACTTCACCGCCTTGATCAGCTGGTCCTTCAACTCCTTCAGCCGGCGGTCCTGGCTGGGCGACAGCGTACCGGCGGCGGCCAGCCGGTTCTCGACCTGCTGGTCCTGCAGCTTCCTGAGCTTCTTGTAGGTGTCGGCGATGACGTCGAGCGTCTCCATCACCTGCGGGCGCAGTTCGGCTTCCATCGCCGCCAGCGACAGGCTCGCCTCGTCCTCGTCTTCCTCGTCGTCGTCGCCGATGCCTCGCGTGTCGACGCCGACATTGGTGATGTCGTCTTCATCGTCGCGTCCGCGGCGCGGCTTTTCCTCGGCCTTGGGCGCTTCCTCGACACGTTCGACCACCGGCGCCTGCTTGGCTTCGGGGCCGGCATAGGTGGCTTCGAGGTCGATGATCTCGCGCAGCAGGATCTTGGATTCGTTGAGCTCGTCGCGCCAGATGATGATCGCCTGGAAGGTCAGCGGGCTTTCGCAGAGGCCTGCGATCATCGTCTCGCGGCCGGCCTCGATGCGCTTGGCGATCGCGATTTCGCCCTCGCGCGACAGCAGCTCGACCGAGCCCATTTCGCGCAGATACATGCGCACCGGATCGTCGGTGCGGTCGGTCGGCTCTTTCTTGGTAGTGGTGGCGGCGACCGCGGTGCCGGTCTGCTCGGCAAGCTCGTTGGCGTCTTCCTCGGCATCGGCGGCTGTGTCGCCGGCCTCGGCCTCTTCGCCCTGCTCGTCATCCTCGACGACGTTGATGCCCATGTCGGACAGCATCGCCATCGTGTCCTCGATCTGCTCAGAAGTCACTTCCTCGGAAGGCAGCACC
This sequence comes from Mesorhizobium sp. B2-3-13, assembly GCF_006442195.1. Taxonomy (NCBI): domain Bacteria; kingdom Pseudomonadati; phylum Pseudomonadota; class Alphaproteobacteria; order Hyphomicrobiales; family Phyllobacteriaceae; genus Mesorhizobium; species Mesorhizobium sp. B2-3-13. The sequence goes on along the minus strand of NZ_VFVQ01000006.1, from coordinate 237,913 downwards.
GAATTCAGCTCGTCCATGGTGACATAACCGCGCTTCTTGGCGGCCTTGATCATCTTCTTGACAGCATCATCGGAAAGGTCGAGCAAGGGCCCATCGGTGGCGCCTTCGCGTTCGGTCTCGGCCTCTTCCTTTTCTTTTGTCGCCATAGTCTTTATCTTCTCCTAGCGGCCGGCCATGGGGGCCGCGTCAGCTGTCGGACCAGTCAAATCGGATACGCCCGTTTTTCTAAACGCGCGTCACCCCGCCCATGAGCTGCATCCACTCTTTTGTTTGGTGCATGCCGTTGCCCCAAAACCGGGTTCCACTCTTGGGCGGCATACATTAAGTCCAGATTAACCCTGATATCTGTGTCAGGCGGGCCGCCTGTCCAGTGACCAAGTACCTTGCATCGCTTGTTTCCCGTCGACGCGGGTGCGGGTTAACGTTTCGAATCGTCCTGATTCCGCCATTCTGTCCGAAGGTCAAGCGCCTCTGGCATGATTCGCATGAAAAAAGCGAATCAATTACCCGACTTAGCGCGCCTCGCCCCCAGGGGAAGCGTGGCCGCGCCTTCATTTCGCGCTCGCATGCACCTAGGCTCGCCCAGCCCTGCCCGACGAAACACCAAATCCTTCGATCAGCGCTTCCGTCGCTTGTACATCCTGAAATTGCGCCTGAATTTCGATCAGATGGCGGAAGTTTTCGTCCGAAGGATCCGCTTCGAGGGCCGCTTCCGCCTGTTTCAACTCCTTATGTAAGGTGCGCGCGCTGCGCTGCAAGTGCAACGCCTGGTTCAGAGCGTCGCGGGCATCCTCGAGGGCCGCCGTCTCCAACGCCGGCCATTGCCGCGCCCGCTTGATCAGGCCGACGGCGCGCTCCCAGATCTCGGCGCAGCCGGCGCGCTCGATCGTCGCCACCACGGCGTGGCGGTCATTGGCCATGTTATGCGCCATCGCGTCGAGGATGGCGGCGTGCAGCCGCGTCAGGTCGGAATTGGCGAGGTCGAGGAACTCGACATGGGCGAAATTCTCGTCGATCAGCGCCGGGTGGTTGACCAATGCCACGATGATCGTCGCCTCGCGCACCGACATCCCCTCGCCGCGCCTGACCAGCGCCGACTGGCCGAGGCTTTCGGTGATCGCCATGCGCCCGCCGCCTGCCTTGGCGAATTGCCCGCCGGGCGCGGGCTTGCCCTGGCCGCGCTGACCGGGCCGGCCGCCATCCTGACGGCCTTGCCGCGCATTGCGCTGGGAGCCGAAGAAGCTCAGCACCCGCTCGCGCATTTCCTGCTGGTAGTGGTAGCGCGTGCTTTCGTCGCGGATGCGGCTGCTGAGGTCCCGCAGTGTCTGTCCCAATTCCGCCCGCCGCTCGGGCGTGTCGAAGACGCCGCCCGCCGTCTCGCGCATCCACAACAGGTCGACCAGCGGCCGCGCATCGGCCAGCACGGCGCGGAAGGCCTCCGGCCCCTCGGCCTTGACCAGATCGTCGGGATCCTTGCCTTCCGGCAGCAGCGCGAAGCGCGCCGAGCGTCCGGCCTGCACCGATGGCAGCGCCAGATCGGCGGCCCGCCAGGCCGCCTTCAGCCCGGCCTTGTCGCCGTCGAAGCACAGCATCGGCTCCGGCGCCATGCGCCACAACAGTTCGAGCTGGTTTTCGGTGAGCGCCGTGCCGAGCGGCGCCACGACATTCTCGAAGCCGGCCTGCGCCAGCGCGATCACGTCCATGTAGCCTTCGACCGCGATGACCGTGCCGCCCTTGGCCAGAGCCCCCTTTGACAGCGCTTGCCGGGCGCGGGCGAAATTGTAGAGCACGTTACCCTTGTGGAAGAGCTCGGTATCGGGCGAGTTCATGTATTTGGCGAGCGCGTCGGGGGCCAGCGCGCGGCCGCCGAAGGCGATGATCTTGCCGCGCGAATCCGGGATCGGGAACATGATGCGGTCGCGAAACCAGTCATAGGAGACCGGAATGTCGTCGCCATGGCGCACCAGCCCGCAGGCCTCGATATCGGCTTTCGGCACACCCTTGGCCGCCAGATGCTCCTTCAGCGCGTTGCGGCTGTCGGGCGCGAAGCCGAGCCGGAACGACTGCTGTGTCGCCGGCGTCAGCCCACGATCGCGCAGATAGGCGCGGGCCTTGGCGCCCTCGGGCCCTTGCAGGCGCTCCTGGAAAAAGGCGGTCGCCATCTCCATGACATCGGTCAGGCTGGCGCGTTCCTGCTCGCGCCGCTCTTCCTGTGCGTCGCGAACCGGCATCGGCACGCCGGCCATGTCGGCGATCTTCTCGACCGCCTCGGGAAAACTCAGTCCTTCGAGCTCGGTCAGGAATTTAAAATGGTCGCCCGAGACCGAGCAGCCGAAACAGTGGTAACGGCCCTTCTTGTCCTCGCAGTGGAAGGACGGGCTCTTCTCGCCATGGAACGGACAGCAGGCCCAATAGTCGCCGCGCGACGTATTGGTCTTCTTGCGATCCCACGCAACGCGCTGGCCGATGACCTGCGAAATCGGCACGCGGTCGCGTATCTCGTCAAGGAAGGCGGGCGGAAATCGCATCGGGGAACTCGTTTCGTCACCATATAATCATGCCCGCGATTTCAGACGACCCCCAATAGAGGCCATACCCGGTTTCCACAGGGCAAGGCGACCCCGCTGTACCGCCGGTCAGTCGCCGTCGTCGACCAAACTCTCGATCGGCAATTCGAGAGCACGGGCAATCCGCAGCCAAAGCGTGACGTCCCCACCGCGCTTTCCGTTCTCGATATCCGAAAGATAGTTCTGGGTCACGCCCACGGAGGCAGCGAGAACGGCCTGGGTCTGCTTGCGGTATCTGCGCTAAAAAGCGAGCGGAGAGACCGCGCCGACAAGTGCTCGTGCTTCATCGGGCGTAAGACCGGGAAGCTGCCCGGCACGAAACCCGCCAAGCGCCTGCGCATGCTCCAGCGATTCACGAAGGGCTTCCAGTTCGCTGCGAGGCAGGAGGGCCAGTTCCTCGCCACCTGGCGTCGTGACATAGGCGACGTTGTTCATCCCGGCATTTCCTTCAATCATATACCGATCCACGCGGTCCGATCTTGGTCACGATGATCTCTTGATCCGTCTCTTCGAAGATCACGCGATAGAAGGCGACCCTTGCGGGCCGCCTGCTATCGAAAGGCCGGCGACATGCCGGCTATCGTAGATGATTACTGCGCGGCAAGCGCGCCGAAGATGACGCCGGAGAGGATGCCGACCAGCACATAGTCATTGCCGACGCGGATCCATTCCTGGCCGCGGCCGGGACGATGCAGTCCATAGCGGCCATAATCGCGGATCGGCTGGTGCTGCCTCCAGCCGGAATATTTCTGGCCGTTGCGCCAGTGGTTCCGCTTCACGATCACCTTCTTCTGGACGAACCGCTTCTGGATGACGCGCTTCTTGACATCCCGGTTGGAGGGCTTCTGCCAGTCGACCTTGGCGTAGTTCGACTGCGGCGCCACTGGCGCGTTCATCGGCGCTGCCTGGCCGGTGAGCGAGGTGGCGGCCAGCATCGAGAAAGCGAGAGCGGAAAGGACAATGCGTTTCATCAGAAGTCTCCTTGGTTGTCGATGCCAGGGGAATAGCGGCCAAGGGATGAACCGAAACTGAACGCCGGCATTACAATTATGTAACGAATTCGGACGGTTAATCCAAAGATTTGAACATCGTCGCAAAGACGGGCGCCAAAAGCGTCGCAGGTCCGGCCGAATCCACTGCTTAGGCCCATGCAACCATTTGCGGGCCCGTCCATTTTCCGACACCGGCTGTCGCCTCGCGGCGGCCCTTGAAATCGACAAATTTTTATTAACCGGCTAAAATATTCCGGCTATATTCCAAGGCTGCCATGACCATGATTCGTGCCCTCGTCTTCGCCCCCTGTCGCCATGCTGCCCGAAGCGCGCGCCATGCCCGCGCGCAGGCGCGGCGATGAGCGGCTCGGTCGTCCTTCTGCATCTGGCCGGCGCGGTCGCGCTGATGCTGTTTGCCACCCGCATGGTCAAGACCGGCGTCGAACGCGCCTATGGCGACGTGCTGCGTCATCGTCTGCGCGCCACCATGCGCAATCCGATCATGGCGGTGCTGGCCGGCACCGGCCTTGCGATCGCGCTGCAAAGCTCGACCGCCGTCACCTTGCTGGTCGGCTCCTTCGCCGGTTCCGGCATCGTTTCGGGCGCCGCCGGCCAGTTGGCCGTGCGTGGCGCCGAGATCGGCTCGGCTCTGGTGGTCAAGCTGCTGACCTTCGATCTCACGCTGCTGGTGCCGCTCTGCCTGACATCAGGCACGGTGATGTTCATGGCCACCGAGCGGCGCGACTGGCGCCAGATCGGCCGCATCCTGGTCGGCATCGGCCTCTTGATCCTGTCCCTCGAAATGATCGGCCAGGCGTCCGAGCCGCTGCGCAACAGCCAGTTGCTGCCGGTCATCCTCAATTACTTCTCCACCGATTCCATTACCGCCTACCTGCTGGCGGCAATGATCACCTGGCTGTTCCAGTCGAGCATCGCGGCGGTGCTGTTGATGGCCACGCTGGCCGGCCGCGGTCTGATCAGCCCCGAACTCGGCCTCGTCCTCATCCTTGGGGTCAATCTCGGTTCATCGCTCATCGCGCCGATGCTGACACGCTCGGCCAGCCCCGAAGTCCGCGTCGTGCCGGTCGGCAACCTCCTGATGCGCGGGCTGGGCTCGCTGGTCATGCTGATCCTGTTCATGATCTTCCGGCCGCATGTCGCCTTCCTCGGCCCGACGGCGGCCGATCAGATCGTCAACGCCCATATCCTGTTCAACGTGATCATCCTGCTCGCCGGCCTGCCGCTGGCCGGTTTGGTCTACCGAGCCTCCGAAAGGATCGTGGCACTCGGAGCCAAGCCGGCGCCGGCCGCCACGCTCGACGTCGTCGAACTGTCGGCGCTCAACGAAAGCGCGCTCGATGTGCCGAGCCAGGCTCTGGCCAACGCCACACGCGAGGTGGTGCGGGTCTGCGAGACGGTCGAGATCATGCTCAAGCGTATCATCGAACTCTATGAGGACGCCGACTCGGACAAGATCAAGGCATTGGCGGCGCTCGACGACCGTGTCGATCGCAGGCACGCGGCCATAAAGCTCTACCTCGCCAAGGTCACGAGGAACCCGATGACCGAAGACGAGGCGCTGCGCTGCCAGGAGCTGATCGGCGCCTGCGTCAAGCTCGAGCAGGTCGGCGACATCGTCGTGCGCAACATGCTGGTCCATGTGAAGAAGAAATTCGAACGCGGGCTGGAATTCACCGACGAAGGCTGGAGCGAATTGTGCGCCTTCCACGCCTCAGTGCTGGCCAATGCCCGGCTTGCCTTCAACGTGCTGGTCTCGCGCGATGCCGAAACCGCACGCCAGCTGGTGCTGGAGAAGGACCAGCTGCGCGACCGCGAAAAAGAAACCAGCGCCAGCCATTTCCTGCGGCTGCGCGAAGGCACCGCCAAAAGCGTGGAAACCAGTTCGATCCACCTCGATACCATCCGCGACCTGAAGCAGATCAACTCGCTGCTGGCCTCGATGGCCTATCCCGTGCTGGAAGAGCGCGGCCTGCTCACGGGGTCACGGCTGAAGGCCAGCTAGGCGACAACGATTCGCCGCGGCGGCATGCACCTTGGCAACAAGGGGTAGGCATTCCAGCCGTGAACGGCCAAATTAGTCTTTGCTTAACCGCCCATCCGTCGGCTAAGAATCCGTTTCCACCGGGAGGAAATCGATGGAAACCCATTCGCGCAGTTTCGCCAAGGCGCTTTCCTGGCGGGTGACCGGCACCATCGATACGATGATCATCTCGCTGGTGGTGACCGGAAGCGTCAAGATTGCGGCCGCCATCGGTGTAACGGAGGTCTTCACCAAGTCGCTGCTTTATTATTTTCACGAGCGGGCATGGCTGAAGGTTCCTTACGGACGTAAGTCCGTGACCTGACGGGACCGGTGCCCAACGGATCTGGTCAAGAAAAGCTAAAGCGACCGTGACAATTTCTGGATTGCCTGCCCGGGCTATCCATGGTTTGAGCCCTGTATTTCGGGGGTTTCTGCTCATGTCGCTGCCGCTCATCGCCCTGTTCATCGCCGCCTTCGCTTTCGGCACCACCGAATTCGTCATCGCCGGCGTGCTGCCGCAGGTGGCGCAAGGGCTTGGCGTTTCGGTTCCCTCCGCCGGCTATCTCGTCTCCGGCTATGCCTGCGGCATCGCCATCGGCGGCCCGCTGCTGGCGCTCGCCACCAAGTCCTTGCCGCGCAAGACCTTGCTGCTCGGCCTCGCCGTCGCATTCACCCTGGGCCAGGCGGCCTGCGCGCTGGCGCCCGACTTCACCTCGATGCTGTTGCTGCGCATTGCCGTGGCAGTCGCGCATGGCGCCTATTTCGGCGTCGCCATGGTGGTCGCCGTCGGCCTGGTGCGCGAGGATCAGCGTGGCATGGCGGTCGCCGTCATCCTGTCGGGCCTCACCGTCTCCAACGTCATCGGCGTGCCGGCCGGCACCGCCATTGGCAACATCTGGGGCTGGCGCGCGACCTTCTGGGTGATGGGCGCGCTGGGCGTGGCGGCAACTCTGGCCATGGCGGCCCTGTTGCCGCGCACGACCGGGTATCAGTCCAAGGCGGCGAGCCTAGCCAGCGAGGTCCGCGTGCTGGCGCGCCAGCAGGTCTGGACCTCGCTGATCCTGATGCTGATGCTGATGCTCGGCCAGTTCTGCCTGTTCACCTACATCACCCCGACGCTGCTGGAGGTGACAGGGCTCGACGAAAACCTGGTGCCCTGGGTGCTGCTGCTCAACGGCGTCGGCGCCACGCTTGGCGTCTTCCTCGGCGGCAAACTGTCGGACTGGAAACTGATGCCGTCGCTGATCACCATGCTCGCCCTGCAGGCGGTGACGCTGGCTGTCATCTATGCCGTCAGCCCCTACCCCGTGCCGATGGTTGTCGCGATCATCGTCTGGGGCGGTCTCAACTTCGCCATCGGCACCCCGATCCAGACCCGCATCCTGTCCTGGACGGCCGACGCCTCCGGCCTCGCCGCCTCGCTCATTCCGTCCGGCTTCAATATCGGCATCGCGCTGGCCGCGTCGCTCGGCGCCGCCATGCTCAATGCCGGCTACGGCTATCGCAGCCTGCCGGCTGTTGGCGCGTTTGCCATGCTGGTCGCCGTCATTGTGGCTGTCCTCTCCCATCTTTGGGAACGGCGCAGCGACATCAGCCCGCCGGTACCGGCCGCCGCCGAATAACATGGCAAGGACTGTCGCCGATTTCGGCCTGACCTGCGGCACCTTGCCGACGGGCACGCACAACGCGATCACCGACGTGCCTGGCGTGCGCGTCGGTCACTGCACGCTGCGCGACGGCGACATCAACACCGGCGTGACCGCGATCCTGCCGCATGGCGGAAACCTGTTCCGCACCAAGGTGATGGCGGCAAGCCATGTCATCAACGGCTTCGGCAAGACGGTCGGGCTGACGCAGGTGCAGGAACTCGGCACCATCGAGACGCCTGTTCTCTTGACCAACACGCTCTCGGTCGGCACCTGCGCCACGGCGCTGATCCGTGACGCCATCCGCCAGAACCCCGATATCGGCCGCACCACCGGAACGGTCAATCCGGTGGTCGGTGAATGCAATGACGGTGCGCTGAACGACATCCAGGCCCTGGCGATATCGGAGGAGCATGCCCTTGCCGCGTTGGCGGACGCCCGTGAGGGCGCGGTCGAGCAGGGCAATGTCGGCGCCGGAACGGGAATGAGCTGCTTCGGCTTCAAGGGTGGCATAGGCTCGGCCTCCAGGAAAATTGCGCTTGGCGAGGGACATCATCTTGGCATTCTCGTCCTGTCGAATTTCGGCAGGCCCGGCGACCTCGTCCTGCCTGATGGACGCCGGCCCGACCCCAGGCGGCAGGCCGAGGCCGAACGCGGCTCGATCATGATCGTTCTGGTGACGGACGTGCCGCTCGAACACCGCCAGCTCGAGCGTGTGGCGCGCCGCACTGGGGCCGGCATCGCCAGGCTTGGCTCCTTCTGGGGCAATGGCAGCGGCGACATAGCCATTGCCTTCAGCACCGGCAACCCGGTCGACCACGATGAAACCCGCGATCTGGTGCCGCTGGTCGCGCTCAACGAAGCACGCATCGACATTCTCTTCCGGGCGGCGGCGGAAGCGACGCAGGAGGCGGTGCTGAATTCCATGCTGTCCGCCGAGGCTTTCACCAGCAGGGCCGGCACGCACCGCGCATCGCTCGCCGACTGGCTGCGCGACCACGCCGAAAGGCGATAGGTCTACAGCTCGATCCGGAACCGCAGGCTCTCCGCCCCTCCATAGGCAGCGTCCTCGACGAAGCGCTCGACGAGCTTGCCGCCATTGGCCAGGATCACCTTGTGCGAGGCCGGATTGCCCGGTTTGGCGGTGATCTCGACATAGGGTAGGCCCACCGCCCTCGCCTCGTCCAGCATCAGCCGCAACGCTTCGGTGGCGTAGCCGCGCTGCCGCTTCCACGGCACCACCGCGTAGCCGATGTGGCCAAGCACGTGCGGCGGCAGTTCCGCCGTGCCCTTCTGCCAGCGAAAGCCGATCGAGCCCGATGCCTCGCCGTCCCAGATCCAGCGGCGGAAGCCCGGCAGGCGCGGCACCTGCGTGCCGTCGGGCAAGGCGATGGGCGGCCCTTTGGCCTCGGGATCATCGAGGTCGGCGAGGAACGCCATGGGATTTTCTTCTATGGCCGCGAGCTGCTCGCGCGTCGCCTCCAGGAGCCGCACATTGTCCGGCGACCAGCCGCGCTCGAGCGCCGCCTTGTAGGACGTCAGATGTTCAAGCGCCGGTTTCACGATCTCGACCATGATCGATGCCTCCTGATAAACGAGGCAGGCATAACCTTCGACAGCAGGGCGCTCAAGCCGGCTGGAAGAGCAATCCGGGCGGATCGAAAATTGGGGACGTTTGCAGGCCTCCGCCCCAAGCCTTGGCCCAGCATGGCAGCTTATGGATGGTTGCGCGTCGGCCTGGTCTCTTCGCGCATACTTGCCGACGCGCTAAACAAGATGTGTTTCGCCTGATGACACCCCGCGTCTTATGATCGTCCTCTGGTGATTCCGCGGGGAATCACAAAGGGCTTCGGCAGGAGAATGGGTACGGTGCGGTTGAGATCTGTCCCGCTGGGTGTCGTCGTCACCCTCAGCCTTCTTGCCATCATCGTTGCCTTGACGGCATCGGCCCGGTCCTTTGCCGCGCCATCGGCCGTTCCGGCCTGGCTGGAGGTCCATGTCGGCAACGGCGATGGCCAGATCTCACAAGTCGTGCTGGAGCGGGCGCGCGCGCTTTACCTGAAGAAGGTGGCGCAGGGCGCCGTCCGGAACCCCTGCTACTTCGCCATGGATGCCACCCGTCCCGGCGATCTGGGCAATGGCGTGCTCGGGCGCCGCTACTATGTCGTATGCGAAGCCAGCCAGTCGTTTCGCGCGATTTCGTCGGGTCACGGCGGCGGCCGGAACCTGAAAGGCACCGTCGATTTTTCGAACGGCAGGCGCTGCGCGAAGAACTTCGGCAATGCCATCGATTCGGAACTGACCGCCGGCGGCGCCTACATGACCAGCGAAGCGAAGACCTCGTTCAAGGGCTTTTATCGCACTGGCGCGAAACAGGACGTGGCTTTCCAGCGCACCTTCATCCAGTTCGACGGCGAAGGCGAAGCCGCCAACGCAAGGCAGCGCGTGATCGGCGGCCACGCGGCACAGGTGCTGCGCGGCATGTGTATGCGCAAGACCCCGAACAGTTCCTATGCCGACCATGACGGCTTCGTGCCGTTCGGCAAACTGGTGGACTATGCCGGCGGCCGCAGCAATGGTTGCACCAGCTGGTCGCCGGCCGATGCCGGGCAACTCATCTCGATGGTGAAGGACAATCCGACGACGCTCTACATCTATCCGGAATCGCGCGATATCGCCTCCGTTGCCAGCGGCCATTCCGCTTCAGGCACCTACTGGAACGCATCGTGCCTGAAGGAAATCGGAAAGCCGAAATTCTGGCCGCGAAAAATGCTCGAGCCTGTCATCGCCCAGTACAAGAAGGATCATCCCGCACCACCTGCGCAGCCGCTGCCGATCTGCAAGGAGCCGTGAGACGTACCCACGGCCCTGCTCCGCCTCAGCGCAGGAAATCGAGCACGGCCTGCACGAACTCGGTGGGGTATTCCACGTTCGACAGGTGGACCGCGGGCAGCACGACAAGCTTCGCGCCGGGCACCGCGGCCGCGATCAGCTCGCTATGGCTCGCCGCCGTCACCGTGTCGTGCTCGCCGGCGATCACCAGTGTCGGCCGGGAGATCAGCGCCACCGTGCGGCGAAGGTCGGCGTCGCGAACCGCCGCGAACAGGCCGGCCAGGCCTTGCCGGTCGATCGCCAGCAGCATAGCGCGGAATTCCTCGATGACGGGTTCGTTGGCCGCCACCATGTCCGCGGGGAACCAGTTGTTGAGGAACACGTCGGCGGTTTCCGACATGTCCGGCGCCTGTCGCACGACGGCAATCCGCTCGTCGAAATAACTTGCCGGCCCGAGATGGGACGAGGTGTTGCTCAGGATCAGCCGGTCGATCCGTTCGGCCGCGTTGATGCCGAGCCACTGCCCGACGAAACCGCCCAGAGACAGGCCGAGGAAATGCACGCGCCCAAGGCCGAGCGCATCGATGAGTTCGATCACGTCGCGGCCAAGCCGGTCGAGTGAATAGGCGCCGACTGGCGTGCTCGACCCGCCATGGCCGCGAAAGTCGTAGCGCAGAACGCGGAAATGCCTGGACAATTCGCCGACCTGCCCATCCCACATATGCAGCGTGGTGGCGATCGAGTTGGACAGCACCAGCACAGGCTTCCCGGCATCGCCGTCGAAGCGATAGGCGATGCGCGTGCCGTCGCCGACAGTCACGAAATTCAGCTCACTCATGATGAAAAATCCTCCTGGAACGGTGAATAAGGCAAAGCGTAGCTGTGGCCGGGTTTTGGTGATATTACAAAGATAGGACAATCTCTGTAATCAAAGATGACATGGCCGAATTCACCTTGCACGACCTCCAGTGCTTCGACGCCGTGATCCGCACCGGCGGCTTTCAGCCGGCCGCGGCCATGCTCCACCGCTCGCATCCCGCGGTGTTCGCCGCTGTCGCCAGGCTCGAACGCCAGCTCGACCTCATCCTGCTGGATCGCAGCGGCTACCGCGTGCGTGCGACCGAAGCGGGCCTGTCGTTCCACCTTCGCGCGCAATCGATGCTGCGCGAACTGGAAGGCCTGCGCGTCCATGCCGCCCAGCTATCGATGGGCGAGGAAAGCGAAATCCACGTCGTGATCGGCGACATCTGCCCGCGCCCGCAGGTACTGGGCATGCTCGGGCGGTTCTTCGCCCAGTGCCCCGGCACCCGGCTGCATCTCCATTTCGAAGCCGTCGGCGGCCCGTGGGAGCGCCTTTTCGACGACAAGGCCGATCTCATCCTGCACTGGATCGACAAGGGTGATGCGCGGGTGGAATGGATCGACCTCAGCGAGGTGCCGTTCATTCCCGTGGTGGCGCCGGGCTTCCTGCCCGAGCGCATCGAACGACCGATCACACTGGAGAAGATGCAGGCGTTCACCCAATGCGTGATGCGCGACACCGCCCTGCATTCGCCACGACAGGACTATTTCGTGGTCGAGGGCGCGCCGCAATGCCTGGTCCCCGATCAAGCGATGAAGAAGGAGATTATCCTGCAAGCGCTCGGCTGGGGCCACCTGCCCCACTTCCTGATCGCGGAAGAGCTGCGCGGCGGACAGCTACTATCGATTGCCGGCAGTCATCTGCCGGGCCGCACCGATGAATTGGTGGTGGCGCGCCGCCGCGACCGGCCGCACGGGCCGATCTCCATCCGCCTGTGGGACCATATCCAGCAGGAAGCGCCGGCATTGCGCCGCGCGTTGCAGCCTCGGAAATCGGCCCAATAGCCAAGTCGCGGCTTGGCGTCGAGTGAGTGGCCGTGTTGGAAGCCGCTGACGCGACGGTAAAAGCCCTACTGCAGCAACCCCTTGACGATGCCGCTCGCCTTGCCGAAATCCATTTGGCCGGCATATTTCTGCTTCAGCGCGGCGATCACCTTGCCCATATCCTTCTGGCTGGCCGCACCGGTCGCGGCAATCGCCTCGCGCGCCGCCGCCGTGACTGCCGCATCGTCAAGCTGCGTCGGCAGGAAGCCACGGATGATCTCCATCTCGCCGCGTTCCTGCGCCGCCAGTTCCGGCCGCTTGCCGTCCTCGAATGCCTTGGCCGATTCCTCGCGCTGCTTCACCATCTTGGCCAGGATCTGCAGGATTTCCTCGTCGCTGGCGGGTTCCTTGCCAGCGCCGCGATTGGCGATGTCGCGGTCGTGGATGGCGGCCTGGATCAGCCGCAATGTCGGCAGCCGGTGCTTGTCCTGCGCCTTCATCGCGGTCTTCAGGGATTCGGCGATTTTCGCGCGCATTGCTCTCTCTCCTTCGGTCGGCGCGGACAATAGCGCCGGGGACAGGCCAACGCAAACCCTGATATGCCAGGGCAAGCCTATGATATTCCTCAATGAAATAAATCGCGACGGCATTTCGCATGATCATTGACCGCCCTGCTCCCTTCCCCTATGTACTGGGCCTTGCATGAACTGAAGCTTGGGTGCGTGGAGGCCGCGAATTCGCCGCTTCGCGCCGTTTGCCGCGCGAAGGCCCGCCGGGCTATGGAGGCGCGCGGCCTGATAGGAGTGCCGCCATGGCCGAGATGACGCCCGCCTGGGCCACTGAAAAGCCGACCGCCCTTCTGGTGCTGGCCGACGGTACCGTCATCGAGGGTCGCGGCCTCGGCGCCACCGGCTCCGCCGTCGCCGAAGTCTGCTTCAACACCGCACTCACCGGCTACCAGGAAATCCTCACCGACCCGTCCTATGCCGGCCAGATCGTCACCTTCACCTTCCCGCATATCGGCAACGTCGGCACCAATGGCGAGGACATCGAAGACCTCAACCCGGCCGCCCGCGCCGGCGCTGTCGGCGCCGTGTTCAAGGCCGATGTCACCAACCCGTCCAATTACCGCACCGCCGGCCACCTCGATCAGTGGCTGAAGAAGCGCGGCATCGTCGCGCTCTCGGGCATCGACACCCGCGCGCTCACCGCGCTGATCCGCGAAAAGGGCATGCCCAACGCCGTCATCGCGCATGCGCCGGATGGCGTCTTCGACCTCGACGATCTGAAGCGGCGCGCCGCCGCATGGTCGGGCCTGATCGGGCTCGATCTCGCCAAGGACGTCACCTCGGGCCAGTCCTCGGTCTGGCGCGAGACGCCATGGGTGTGGAACGAGGGCTTTGGCGAACAGGCCGAGCCTTCGCTGCATGTCGTCGCCATCGACTACGGCGTCAAGCGCAACATCTTGCGGCTGCTTGCCGGCCTCGGCGCCAAGGTCACCGTCGTTCCCGCCAAGACCGACGCGGAAGAAATTCTCGCCATGCAGCCCGACGGCATCTTCCTCTCCAACGGCCCCGGCGACCCGGAAGCCACGGGCGATTATGCCGTACCCGTGATCCAGGACCTGCTCAAGACCGACATTCCGGTGTTCGGCATCTGCCTTGGCCATCAGATGCTGGCGCTGGCGCTGGGCGGCAAGACCGCCAAGATGCACCAGGGCCATCATGGCGCCAACCATCCGGTGAAGGATCACACGACAGGCAAGGTCGAGATCGTCTCGATGAACCATGGCTTTGCCGTCGATGCCGACTCGCTGCCCGCGGGTGTCGAGGAAACCCATGTCTCGCTGTTCGACGGCTCGAACTGCGGCATCGCGCTGACCGGCCGTCCGGTGTTCTCGGTCCAGCATCACCCCGAGGCCTCGCCCGGCCCACAGGACTCGCATTATCTGTTCCGCCGCTTCGTCAACCTGATCCGCCACAAGCGCGGCGAGGAATTGCTGGTGGAGCGGGCCTGAGAGACCTCGCGCCGCCCCTCATCGGAAGTGAGCTTGCCGCAACCTCGGCGCTCTTCTTCCCCGCATCGCAAATCCCTCGACCTCACGCCCGGCCGGCCCTCACTTGCCTTCGGCTCATAGCTGGGCTCCATCTTCCACGACATTGTTCGTGACATTCATGACCGTCGCCGGTCTCGCCACCTTGGTGACGAAGACAATGACCGCCAGGACCAGGAAGCACGCACCGACCAGATAGGGCGCGCCGCCGAAGGTGACAGGCGCGCTTGGCCCGGTGAACCAGGAAAAGATCGCGGTATAGAGCAGCGGCGTGATGATTGAGGTGATCGAGAAGATCGAGGTCATCGCGCCTTGCAACTCGCCCTGTGCCGAAGGCGGCACCTTGGCGGCGGCGAGGCTTCTGAGCGGCGGATCGGCCAGAGCTTCCAGGCAGCCGACGACGATCACCGCGTAGACCATCCAGCCTTGCGAGGCGAAGGCATAGCCGAAGGCGCTGGCCGCCGTGAACGTCAGGCCGATGACCGCCGTTTTCCACTCGCCGAGCCTCGGGATGACGCGCGGCAGCACCGTGCCCATGACGATCGCGCCGCACAGGCCGAAAGCGCCGAGCGAGAAGCCGATCTGCTGCTCGCTCCAGCCATAGCGGTAATTGGAGACGAACGACCACACCGCCGGATACATCATATGGCCGAGCGTCATCAGGAAGAAGACCAGCCCGATCCAGCCGATACCCTGATACTGGCGCATCTGCAGGAGCGTGCCGACCGGATTGGCGCGTTTCCACTCGAAGCGGCGGCGATGCTTTTCATCGAGCGTTTCGGGCAGGAAGAACATCGCGATCAGGAAGTTCACGAAGGCCAGCCCGGCGGCGCAAAAGAACGGCACGCGCGGGCCGAATGTGCCGAGCAGGCCGCCCAGCACCGGCCCGATGACGAAACCGACGCCGAACGCAATGCCGAGCAGGCCGAAATTCTTCGCCCGGTTCTCGTCGTTCGAAATGTCGGCGATGAAGGCCGACGTCGTCGAATAGCTGGCGCCCGAAATGCCGGCGAGCACACGCCCGATGAACAGCATCGGATAGGACCAGGCGATCGCGCAGATCAAATTGTCGATGGAGAAGGTCAGCACCGAAGCGAGCAGGATCGGCCGCCGCCCGAACCGGTCGCTCAGGCCGCCCATGATGGGCGCGAAAAAGAACTGCATGGCCGCATAGACGAAGAACAGCCAGCCGCCCTCGATCGCCGCTTCGCTGATGCCGACGCCGGTCAATTCCCTGAGAAAAGCCGGCAGCACCGGCATGATCATGCCGAAGCCGATAATGTCGAGCAGCAGCGTGGTGAAAACGAGCGCAAGGCCCCGCCTGGCGGTCTTGGGGTCGATCATGATGGGTCAAGCTCCTCTGGCCGCCCTGGGGCGCGGGCGGACGCACCTTATAGGCGAGCCGGCGAAAAGGAACAATGCGGGAACAGGCAGGAAGCTTTGATCCTGACACTCCCTGACGGCGTCTTGCCGCCAGGTCCTTATCCGAAAACGACTGCTTAGAGCGAACCACTCATCGTGTTGCAGTCCGACAGCTTGCCGCTCTTGTAGCCGCGCGTCAGCCAGGTCTGCCGCTGCTGCGAGGTGCCGTGGTTGAAGCTTTCCGGCACGACATAGCCCTGCATCTTCTTCTGCAGCGTATCGTCGCCGATCTGCTTGGCCGCGTTCAGCGCGCTTTCGAAGTCGCCCTGCTCCAATATGCCCTTTTGCCCGGTGTAATGCGCCCACACGCCGGCGAAGCAGTCGGCCTGCAGCTCGATGCGCACCGACAGCTGGTTGGCATCGGCTTCGCTCATGCCTTGGCGCATCTGGTTGAACTTACCCATGATACCGGTGAGGTTCTGCACGTGGTGACCGACCTCATGCGCGATGACGTAGGCACGGGCGAACTCGCCTGAAGCGCCGAACTGCTGGTCGAGCTGCTGGAAGAAGGTCATATCGAGATAGACCTTGTGGTCGCCCGGACAATAGAACGGTCCGGCCGCGGCGGAGGCAAAACCGCAGGCCGAGCGGACCTGGCCGGAAAACAGCACCAGCTTGGGGTCCTCATAGGTCAGGCCTTGCGACTTGAAGATGCCGGTCCAGGTGTCTTCCGTCTCGGCGAGCACGGTCGCCACGAACTGCTTCATCTCGTCATTGGCGGGGGTGCCGCCGCTGTCCTGGCTGCCGCTATTGTCTGATATCTGGCCGCCACCACCCGGCAGCAGGCCGCCGTCGCCGCCGCCCAGGATTGCCGAGGGATCGAAGCCGAAATACCAACCGGCCAGCACCACCAGAATGACGAGGAATATGCTGCCGCCGCCACCGGCGCGGCCACCGATCGGGATGCGGAACTGGCCGCCACCACCACCGATCCCGCCGCCGCCACCATCGCTGCGGTCGTCCTCGATATTGTCACTCTGACGACGGCCTCTCCAGAGCATGGCAATTCCTCGTGCTGCGAACTTCCCCATTGCTCCGGCGGGGCCGGCTCAACCCAACAAACAAGTATCGCAATGGTTGCTCCAAGTCACAGCATTTTTGTGGCCAGGCAGCGCCACATGGCCGCTTCACCGCACTGGCAGGGAGCGCGCAAGGCCTGTCGCATCGCCGGGCATTGGGAGGGGTGCCAGGCTTGAGGGAGATCAGGGGTTTCCTGTCGCTGCTGGTGGCGCTGGCCAGCGTGCGCGACACGGTCAAGCGCGAGATCGCCGAAGAGCCGAAGACCAGCGAAGGAAATTAGGCCGGTCCGGCGGTTCTATCAAACGCTGAACAGTCCTAGCCGGCTTCCATGCTCCGCCAGAACTGAAGGACCGTAGCGGCGATCGCTTCTGGCGCATCTTCCTGGACGAGATGCTTGGCATCAGGGACTGTCTGAAACGTCGCGCCGGGAATGCGCCGCGCCAGCTCCCGGCCGTCCTTTACCGGGATCCAATCGTCATTGTCGCCCCAGAGGATGGTGACCGGACACCGGATTTCGCCATATCGCCACTCCACCTCCTCCGTGTATTTGTCATCCATCTGTGCGACTTGCCTCCAGAATGCCTTCTGGCCCGCGTCGCCAAGCCATGGACGCAGATAGGCCTGCATCTCGTTCTTGCGTAACGGATTGTACGTCGCGCCGTTGATATAGGCGCGCAAGATCGCTTCGTGGACATAGGCGGGCAGCTCGGCAAAAACCTTCTCGTTCTGTTTGGCTGCCTGGACCAGCGGCGAGCCTTGCGGGCTGATCGCCACCGGATCGATCAGCACCAGCGAGCGAAAGTTTAACCCGTTGAGCAGATGACCGCGCAGAGCGGTCGATCCGCCGAAATCATGCGCGACCACGTCGGGCCGTTCCAGCTTCCAGTGGGCACAGAGCGCCGCGAACAATTCGTTCTGGATGGCGCGCGACACGTCGCCGTCCGGTTTGTCCGACCAGCCATAGCCAAGCATGTCGAAATAGTGGACGCGTCGCTGCTTGGCGAGCCATGGCGCGATGCGGCGCCACTCGACCGAGGAGAAGGGCGTGCCATGGAGAACGACGGCGGGCGGTCCTTCCCCCATCACGCCCCAGGCGATGGAATGTCCTTGAAAGACAAAGCGTTCGGGCGGGCGCCACTCGATCGTCATCTGCATCGATCCGGAATTACCGCCGCCTACTCTTTCTGCTTGGCACCGGCGCTCTTGCCGTCCGAGCTCTTCGAGCGTTCCTCGAAACGATCGGCGCCTTTCTTCAGCGAATGTCCGGTTTCGGCCTCGGTCTTGCGCTCGTCCCTGGCGGCCGCCTGTTTCAATCCTGTGGCTGCCTGCTTGCCTTTTGCGGTCGGTGCCTGCTCAACGCCCATGGCTTCCTCCCTGCGCTCAACAAGCGCGCGATGAGAGCCAACGCGCATAAGCGCCGACGGTTCCAGCAACTAAAGCATGTCGCCCGGAAGTGTCCTCGGTTTCGGAATAACGACATGCATAAAATCAGAAGCTTACGGCAGATCGGGCGAATCCTATTCGCCGCGACATGCTGCAACGTGTTCGAAAACTCGGCAATGAAGCGCCTTTCAGCGGGCCGTCATCGCCTTGCGGAACGCTTCCAGCGTCTCGGCGCTGACATGGTGCTCGATGCCCTCGGCGTCGATGCGCGCCGTCTCGGCGCTGACGCCGAGGGAGCGCAGGAAGGCTTCCACCGTCTGGTGGCGAATGCGGCTTTCCTCCGCGACCTTGCGGCCGGCTTCGGTCAGGAACACGCCGCGATAGGGTTTTCGCGACACCAGCCCGTCGGCGCAGAGCCGCGTCAGCATCTTGGCCACCGTCGGCTGGGCGACGCCGAGACGAGCGGCGATGTCGACTTGGCGCGCCTCATTGCCGTCCTCGATCAGGTCGGCGATCAGCTCGACATAATCCTCGACCAGCGCGCTGCGGCGCGCTTCGCGCGTCTGCCGGAACCCTTCCGAATGGATATCGGCATCGAGCAACGGCTCACGCGGAACCGGTCTGTTCTTCAGCGCCAATGCGCGCTCCTCCTCGGAAGTTTAGCCGTCGCTGCTTTTATAGCATGGGCTCTGATTCTTCAGGCCGTTTATTTGCATTCCACGAGAGGCGCAATCGGCGTCTCCGGTCGCCCGCCCTCGCAACAAGCACCGACAATGAAATATAGCCTATTGCATAATGTTGAGCCATGGCATAGCTTATGGGTATCCTCCGGAAGCCGCGGAAAGCCTTTTCATGTTAGAAGCAGACGTCACAGCCCCCCGGTCCGCATGGCGGCTCGCCAGACGGGAGGAAGACGATCAGCCCAGCCTGCGCGAGGTCAATTCCACCATCGCGGTGCCGACGTCAGGCGTCTGGTTCCGCCGGCTGTTCGCCTTCATGGGCCCGGGCTACATGGTCTCGGTCGGCTATATGGACCCGGGCAACTGGGCGACCGACCTCGCCGGCGGCGCCCAGTTCGGCTACACGCTTTTGTTCATCATCATGCTGTCCAACCTGATGGCGATCCTGCTGCAGGCGCTGGCCGCGCGGCTTGGCATCGCCACCGGCCGCGACCTCGCCCAGGCCTGCCGCGCTTACTACCCGCGCCCGGTCAATTTCGTGCTGTGGATCGCCTGCGAGCTCGCCATCATCGCCTGCGACCTCGCCGAGGTGATCGGCACCGCGATCGCGCTGCAGCTTTTGTTCGGCATCCCGCTGATCGGCGGCGCCATGCTCACCGCGCTCGACGCCTTCCTGGTGCTGCTCCTGATGAACAAGGGTTTCCGCTATCTGGAAGCATTCGTCGTCGCGCTTCTGATCATCATCTTCAGCTGCTTTGCCATCCAGATCTTCGTTGCCGCCCCGCCGGCCGGCACGATCCTGCATTCGATGTTCGTGCCGTCCTCCGACATCATCACCAACCCGGCGATGCTCTACATCGCCATCGGCATCATCGGCGCCACGGTCATGCCGCATAATCTCTATCTGCATTCCTCGATCGTGCAGACCCGCGCCTATGAACGCACCGACGCGGGCAAGCGCGATGCCATCAAATGGGCGACGATGGACTCCACCATCGCCCTGATGCTGGCGCTGTTCGTCAACGCCGCCATCCTGATCGTCGCGGCGGTCGCCTTCCACGACACCGGCCACCATCATGTCGCCGAGATCGACCAGGCCTTCCAGCTCCTGTCGCCGCTGCTTGGCTTGGGCATCGCCTCGATCCTGTTTGCCGTGGCACTGCTGGCCTCGGGCCTCAACTCGACGGTGACGGCGACGCTGGCCGGCCAGATCATCATGGAAGGTTTTCTGCGCCTGCGCATCCCCAGCTGGGCACGGCGTCTTTTGACGCGCGGCCTAGCCATCGTTCCGGTGGTGGTCGTCACCGCGCTCTATGGCGAGAAGGGCACCGGCCAGCTGCTGGTGTTCAGTCAGGTGATCCTGTCCATGCAGCTGCCCTTCGCGGTCATCCCGCTGGTGCAGTTCGTCTCCGACAAGAAGAAGATGGGCAACCTCGCCATCCCGCGCGGCGTGGCGGCATTGGCCTGGGTAGTCGCGGCCATCATCCTGGTGCTCAATTTCAAGCTGCTCTACGAGACCATGTCCGGGGTTGGCTAAGAACCTGAGTCGAAATTAAGATCCATCATAACCCGGTCTGCGCAACAGTATCGCAACGAAGGCAATTTGCATCCAGGCGAGGGCCGATTCGATTGTGCCCTCGTGCGCGCCGATATCGGCTTGCGACCGCGCCGCTTGTATAGCGCTCACGCACCATATTATATCGTTCTCGGTCGGCTTCGTTCTAAGGCATGTACTCCTACCGCTATTTGGCCAGCTGCCATGATTGAGCTTTCAGCATGGGTTTAGACCGCAAACCGCAGGTACGCCGGACAACGCCGCCGTCGGAAAGTATCATTGCGAGCTGGTACGATAACGCCAGTTCACTCGATAGCTACAGCATTGACTTGAGTGCATCGGAACAGTCGAGCATGCGCGAGTTGGCGACGCGGACACTCGTCAATCCACCCGTGTGGCAAAAGGCGTTGATCGCGCTGCGCGACGCCATTGTTACGCCCTTCGGCATCAAAGCCTCCGACACGGTCAGGACGTTCCAGGACAGCCGTGAACGGGTGGACTTCTTCCCGGTGCACTGGGAGGGCAAGGACGAAATCGTGCTCGGTACGGATGACCGACACCTGGACTTCCGTCTATCTCTGCTCCGACGCCATTCTCCAACAGGCACGTTGATCATCGCGACAACCGTTGTGCATACCCACAATGCCCTGGGCTTCACCTATCTCAACGCGATCAGGCCTTTTCATCACCTGGTGGTCAGGGCCAACCTGGCACGCTGTGCACAAACGCAAATGCAGTAGAGCTGCGGGAACCTCGAATTTCAAACGATGAAACACGGCGGGGAGCTCCCGCCCCGTGCTTCTTCTCACACAGTCCGGCCGCAGATGGTCCCGCGACAAATCGGCGATCCGCGCTATCTTCCCCTCGTCATGACCGGGATCGAAGATTTCAGGAAATTCTATGCGCGGCTGATGGCCGCAAATGCCGGATCGCCCGATCCGCGCCTGCAGACGGTCTTCGCCGAAGTGCCGCGCGAAGCCTTTCTCGGCCCCGGACCGTGGACGATCATCGCCGGCAACGGCAAGATCACGACGCCGAGCGCCGATCCGGCCCACATCTACCAGAACGTGCTGGTGGCGCTCGACGACGACAAGGGCATCAACAATGGCGAGCCATTCCTGCACGCCATGTGGATCGGAAAGCTTGCGCCGAGACCCGGCGAGGCCGTTTGTCATATCGGCGCCGGCACCGGCTACTACACTGCGGTGCTGGCCAGACTGGTTTCGCCGGGCGGCACCGTCACCGCTTTCGAGCTCGACAAGAAGCTGGCAGAGCTGGCCCGGCAAAATCTCGAAGCCTACGGCAATGCGACTGTTGTCCATGGCGATGCCGTGACCTCGCCCCTGCCACCATCCGACATCATCTATGTCAACGCCGGTGTCGTGGCCCCTCCCGCCGGATGGCTGAAGGCGTTGCGCCCCGGCGGCCGCATGATCTTCCCGTGGCGTCCGGCCGAGCGCGTTCCGTTCGCGGTGATGGTGACCCGCGGCGAAAAAGGCTTCGCCTGCCACCCGTTCATGCGCTCGTGGTTCATCCCTTGTGTCGGCGCGTCGACCGCCGACTCCGCCGCGAAGATCCCGACACGCGAAGAGGCCGCGCGCAGCCGCTCGATCTGGCTGATCGAGGATAGGCAGCCAGACAGCACCGCCACGGCAATCTTCGAGCATGTCTGGTTCTCGTCGGAAACCCCGAGCGCGCGTGATTAAGCATCGGTGGCGAACCAGATTCGCGGCCGCTGTCGGGATGGGCGCGGCTGGTCCGTCCTTGGACTGAAGTCCGGCCGCGACGGCGTGGACGAAAGCAAGGGAGAGCACAATGAGAAAGATCACCGCCGCAACCTTCGTCAGCCTCGATGGCGTCATGCAGGCACCCGGTGGACCGGAAGAAGATCCGGTCGGCGGCTTCAAATTCGGCGGCTGGACTTTCCACTACTTTGACGAGGAGGCGGGCGCGGCAATGGATGATCTATTTTCCAAACCCTTCGCCCTGCTGCTCGGCCGCAGAACCTACGACATCTTCGCCGCGTATTGGCCGTACCAGAAAGATCCGATCGCGGATGCCTTCAACCCCGCGACCAAATATGTGGCGACGCATCGGCCGGACACTCTGACCTGGCAGAACACGCAGTCGCTTGGGCCCGATATCATCGCGACTTTGCGCCGGCTCAAGCAGGAAGATGGACCTGACCTGCTCATCCAGGGATCTGGCAATCTCATTCAGACTTTGCTCGCCAACGGGCTGATCGACGAGATCCGGCTGATGACGTTCCCGCTGTTGCTGGGCAAGGGCAAGCGGCTGTTCGGCGATGCCGCGATGCCGGCCGCCTTCAGGCTTGTCAAATCGCAGGCTTCCGCCACCGGCGTCATCATGGCGACCTACGAGCGCGCGGGCGAAATCGAGGTCGGCTCCTTTGTCACGGGCAAACCCTCCGACGCCGAACTCGAACGGCGCAAGAACTGGAAGTAAATTCGACCTCTGGCATCAAGCTGGAACACCCCTCATCCGACCTCGCTTCGCGAGGCCACAAGGGGGAGAAGGTGGAGCCTGGCGCATTCGGCTCTGCCACTCTCCAACGTTGGCAATTAGCCATGACATCGATGACTCTTCCTTCTCCCCTTGTGACCAGCTAGACGCGACTCCTCAAGCCGCCTGCAATCGCCGCCCCAGCCCCTCACGGATATGCCGTGCGAACTCCTGCGCCGCCGGCCCGACGCCATGCCTCGGCAGATGCAGGTTGATGGCAAAATTCGGCAGCGGCGGCAGGCCGGCGTCGAACGGCAATATGTCGAGATCCGGAGGCACGGTGGAAGCCAGCCATGTGGTGACGGCGAGGTCCGAGCGCACCGTCGCCGTGGTCGCGTCGATGTTGCCGTTCTCGAACACGCTGCGCCATTCCAGCCCATGCTCGTTGAGTGCCGACAGCACCACCGGCCGGAAGGCGCAGGTGTCGGCGACGATCGAGACCGGCAGCGGCCGCTTGGCGCGGGCCGCCCCGCCCCTTGCCCCGACCCAGACCAGCCGGTCGATGGCCAGGCATTCGCCTGACCTCGGACCGACCCGCTCCTCGATCACCGCGAGATCGATGGTTCCCGCAGCAAGTGCTGCCGCCAGTTCCGGCGAGGAGGCGCAGACCAGCGATATCTCGACCTGCGGATAGGCCTCGGCATAGGTCTTCAGCACCGGCGCCAGCAAGGTGCCGACAAGATCGTAGGGCACGCCGAGCCGTACCTGGCCGGCCACCGCGCTCCCCATCATGTCGGTCCAGATCTCGTCATTGAGGCTGAGCAGGCGCCTTGCCTTATCGAACAGCCGCTCACCGGAATGGGTCAGGCGCAGACCGCGCCGGTCGCGTTCGAAAAGGCTGCAGCCGAGCGTTTCTTCCAGCCGCTTGACCTGCTGGCTGACGGCGCCCTGCGTCAGGTGCAGCGCGTTGGCCGCCGCCGTCATGCTCGCCTTATCGGCGACGGTGACGAAAGTGCGCACGAGGCTGGTATCGAGATTGCGGATCATTCCAGCATTATAGAGGCTAATGCTGATCATCGCAAACATTGCATTTACTGATGCGAGCCGGCGTCTACCATGGGGCTTCCGACAAAGGACGTCCCCATGCTCCAGCCTATCTTGCCGCTGATCCTGTTTGCCTTCGTGGCCACTGCCACACCAGGCATCGCGACCACCCTGTCGACGGCTTCAGGCGCGCAGTTCGGCTTTCGCCGCTCGGTCCCGTTGATGATCGGCAGTGCTGCCGGCCTCGCGACCGTGACGGGTGCGGCGGCCGCCGGGCTTGCCGGCCTGCTGCTTGCCATGCCGTCGCTGCAGCTTGCCATGAAGATCGCCGGCTCGCTCTACCTCGTCTGGCTGGCAATCAAGATCGGCCGCGCCGGGCCGCCCAATCTCGATGTGGCCATGGCCAGGCCCAACAGTTTCCTGGGCGGCGCCGGCATCCAGTGGATGAACCCGAAGGGCTGGGCGATGGGGCTGGGCGCGGCTGCCTCCTTCGCCGCGCTTGCCGACGGGCCGGGCCAACTGGCGCTGCTGCTCGGCTCGACCTTCGGCCTCACCGCCGCCATCTCGCTGTCCGTCTGGTGCGTGGCCGGCATGGTGCTGGCACGGCTGCTCAAGACCGAGTGGCAATGGCGCGCGCTCAACATCGTGCTGGCGCTGGTGCTCGCCGCCTCGATCATCCCGATGTGGCGGTCGGCGTAAGGCGCATACCCATTTCCTCTCCCCCGCGTCGCGGGGGCGAGGAACCTAAGTCTTGCAAAGTCGGCGCCAGCCTTCCCGTCCAGCCTCAAGCGGCGTAGCGAGCCGCCGGCTTGTCGGCGTGCAGGCTGCCGTAGAAGGCCTGCCGGGCGCCGAGGAACGTGTCCAGCTTTCCCGTATCTGCAAGCGCCGGCACGGTGACGGCTTCGCCCCGCGCCAGGCCGACAAGGGCGGCATCGACCATATCGTCGGCGGTCATGATGATCTCCTTCGGAAGGCTATCGATATCGCTGCCGGAAAGCTCCCAGAAATCGGTCCGGGTCGCGCCCGGCAGCACCACCTGCACCCTTACCTCGGTATCAGCGACTTCACGCTGCAGAGCTTCGGTGAAGTTGACGACATAGGCCTTGGTGCCGCTGTAGATACCGCCGAACGAGGTGTCGAAGGCCAGCACCGAGGCGATATTGACGATGGCGCCACGGTTGCGCGCCAAAAGCCCGGGCAGCACGGCGCGCGTCAGCCGGGTCAGCGCCACGACGTTGACCTTGATCATGCGCTCGGCGGCGTCGGCATCGGCGATTGCCACCACCGCCTGGCCGCCAAGGCCGGCATTGTTGACCAGCAGCGTCACGGTTTCGTCGGCCGATATCGCCTGCTCGACACGGCGCACATCGTCGTCGTCGGACAGGTCCGCTGCGATCACGCTGACGTTGCGGCTGTAGGCATGGCGCAGCTTCTCAGCGAGCTCCTGCAGCCGGTCGGCACGGCGCGCCACCAGCACCAGATCGTAGCCCTGCCCCGCCAGCCGGTCCGCATAGACTGCGCCGATACCCGATGAAGCGCCGGTGACGACCGCCGTGCCCTTGTTTGTCTGTCCACTCATAATCCTGTTCCTTCTATCTCAAATTGTTGCTTCGACCTAGCCGAGGCATCGCAGGCATTGGCCTCTCGGTTTGCCGGCAAGCCGATTGATCGATTTAGTGGTATATGCCACCTTTGTGGAAATAGGCATATGCCACTATCTTGTCAATGAGCGCATCCGGGATTATTTATCAGGCAGCAGCCGGACAGAATGTCGTCGCCGCCAAGGAACCATCATGTCGAAAGAGGCCCCGTCCGGACTGACGCTCTGCAACAACGCCATGCTGCGTCGCGCGACGCGCAAGATTGGCCAGTACTATGACGATGTGCTAGCGCCCTCGGGTCTCAAGGCCACGCAGCAGGGCCTGCTCTACCAGATCCACATCGGCAACGAGCCGGCCATGGGTGCCATAGCGGCTTCCCTGATCATGGATCTGTCGGCGCTCGGCCACACGCTGAAGCCCCTGATCCGCGACGGCTATGTCGAGACCTTCGCCGACCCGGCCGACCGCCGCATCAAGCGGGTGCGGCTGACGCCGCAAGGCCTCGTCAAGCTCGATGAGGTGATGAAACTGTGGCATGTCGCCCAGCAACGCTTCGAAGCGGTGGTGGGCAAGGATCAGGCGACAAACCTCCGCGCGGTGCTGGATGACATCAGCGCGCTGGATTTCGATATGCCGCCGGCCGCTTCTTCTAACTGAAGAGCGGCCGGCATCATTTCAATGCCAGGTCTTATTCCGCCGGCATCGCCACCGGTCTGGCAAACATCCGCCCGGCCAGAACGATGCCGAGCCCGATGATCGGGAAGACCGCCGCGATCAGGCCGAGATCGGCCGGCGCGCCGTAGCGCAGCACCGCGCCGCCGACCACCGCGCCGAGCGCCACGCCGAGATAGAGCGCCGAGGCGTTAAGCGACAGCACGATCGGGGCCGCGTCGGGTGCGAGCTTGATGATGCGGCTCGCCTGCGCCGGCGGGAAGGCCCAGCCGACGATGCCCCACGGCACCATCATGCCCATCAGCGCCGGTCCGGCGAGGTGATGCGGCAGGAAGGTCGGGATCAGCGAGAAGGTGACGAGCATGGCCGCGCTCAGCGCCAGTGACCAACCGACAGTGCGCGTCGCGCCGAAACGATCGGCTGCCTGGCCCCCGGCAATATTGCCGATGACGGCGCCGACACCAAAGGCGAGCAGCATGCCCGGCAGCGCGATCGGCGACAGCCCGGCGCCTTCAATGGCCAGCGGCGCGATGAAGCTGAACACGGTGAAGGCACCAACGAGGGCAAGCACCGTCGTCACCAGGATCGGCATCACGCCGGGACGCATGGCCGCCGCCAGCCGGCGCTTCAGCGGCAGCCTGGTGCCGATGATGCCGCGCGGCAGCCGGTACCACAGGATGGCGCCGGCGAGCGCGCCCAGGCCGGCAATGGCATAGAAAGTGCCGCGCCAGCCGGCGATGGCCGCGACCAGCGCGCCAAGCGGCGCACCGATAGCGACCGCAACCGTGGTGCCGCCGACGACGACGGCAATGGCGCGGGCCCGGTGATGATCATCGACCAGCGCCACCGCCGTGCCTTGCGCGGTCGCCGCGAACAGACCCGACGACAGCGCCATGATGATGCGTGCGACGAGCAGCACTTCGAAGGATGAGCTCAGGGCGGCAACGACGTTGCCGATGACGAAGAACACCAGCGTCCACAGGATGACGCGGCGCCGGTCCCATTCACCAGTCAGCGTTGCCAGGATCGGCGTGCCGATCGCATAGGCAAGCGCGAAGGCGGTGATCAGCGAACCGGCGAGCGGCACCGAGATGCCGGCATCCCTGGCGATATCGGGCAGGAGGCTGGAGATGACGAAGCCTTCGGTCGAGATCGCAAACGATCCAAGCGCAAGCCAGAAGATTCTCTTGTCCATGGGAAAGCGTCCTTAGTTCAAAAGTTATTGAACAATTGGACATAAAGGGGCATCATGTCAATGAGCCACGGCAAAATAGCAGAACCATGCTGACAGCACTGTGTCAGGACGGTCATGAAGTGGAGAAACCGTGTGTATGGGCTGAGCAGGATCGACGCGTTGAAATCGGCCCGAACTGCGCTTAGGTTCCAGCCATGAGCTTGCCCCACCCCAATACGGACCAGATCAGCCTGCCCATCGTGCTCGGCGTGCTTGGCGACCCGACGCGGCTCGCCATCGTGCGTTATCTCGCCAGCAAGGAAGGCGTGCCGCTGAACTGCAGCCGCTTTCTCGACCTCGCCTCCAAGACCAACCTCAGCTACCACCTCGCCAAACTGCGCGAGGCTGGAGTCACCCGCACCGAAGTGGTCGGCACAAACCGCATGATCACGCTCCGCCGCGCCGACCTCGACGCCCGTTTCCCCGGCCTGCTCGACAGCGTCATCGCGGCGGCCGCCGACGACGCCGCCCTGCCGGCGGTCGGCGGTCATGATTTGGAAGTGCCGGCCTGAAGCTTTTCCTTTCCCTCGCGAAGCGGGTGAGGGAACCAAGTCCTGCCGCCCACCCACGGAAGCTCCTCATGCGCATCGCCGTTCTCGCCGACATCCACGGCAACGTTCTCGCCCTCGAGGCCGTGCTCGACGATCTCAGGCATCGCGGCGGCGCTGACCTCACCGTCAATCTCGGCGACAGCGTTTCGGGTCCGCTCTGGCCGCGCGAAACGATGGAACGGCTGGAAGCGCTCAAGCTGCCGACTGTGCGTGGCAACCATGACCGCCGCGTCGCCGCCGATCCGGCCGACGAGACCATGTGGGCGTCCGACGTCTATGCGCAGCAGCGATTGACGCCAGCGCAGCGCGATGCACTGTTCGCCCAGCCGTTGATCCTTGAGATCGCACCTGGCGTCATCGCCTTCCATGCCCGCCCCGATCACGACGAGAAATACCTGCTCGACGCGATCGTCGATGGCCAGTTGGTGCGCGCGCCGCTGGCGGCAATCCGGCGCCGGCTGAAGGCGCTCGACCCGGCCTGCCGCATCGCGCTCTGCGGCCACAGCCACCGGGCCGAGTTGATCCGCATCCCGAATGGCCCAGTCATCTTCAACCCGGGCAGCATCGGCTGCCCCGCCTATGACGACGACACGCCGCCGGCGCATGTCTCCGAACAGGGCTCGCCGCATGCGCGCTATGGCATCGTCACCTTGGGCGGCGCCGGTCAGCAGGACCGCTTCGAGATGATCGCGGTGGACTACGACCACGAGGCGGCGGCACGGCAGGCCGAACAGGCGGGACGCCCGGAATGGGCGCACGGCCTGCGCACCGGCTTCATGCCGGAAGCGGCGCGGCCGTAATCCTTGAACCGCACCACGCGGCGCCATGGTTTGCCATCATGATTGGGCTGAATTTTCCGGCTTACATGCCGGCGCGCCGTCCCTTATAAAACCGGCCGGACATGCGGCGAGACCGCCGCGGCATGGTGATTTGAGTACGGCGCACGGCCAAATGATGAGGCGCACAGTTACGCTCCGAAAAAGTTTGCATGCGCTGATTGCCGCTCCGCTGCTGATGGCGGCGTGGCCGTCTGTTGTCCCGGCGCATGCCGAAGAGGCGCCGTTCATCTCCGTCGTCACCGGGCTCGCCCCCGACGACCTGCTCAATATCCGCGCCAAACCGTCGGCGATCGGCAAGACCGAGGCCCGCCTGGCTGCCGGTGCGAGTGTGAGAAACCTCGGCTGCAACGACATTGACGGCCATCCCTGGTGCAAGATCGAGTCCGACAACCCCAAAGCCACCGGCTGGGCCCCCGCCCGCTATCTCGTGCCCCTCAATCCGGCGACGGTGCCCGACCAGGCGGCGGACGCCATGGCCGCCGAAGCCGACGCGACGCCCGACCTGACCGCACGTCTGGGTGGCGCGAGCCAGCCGGCCAGTCCCGAACCCATGCCAAAATCCGCGGCGGAGATCGCCATGCAGGATGCCTATGGCCTGGCGCTGGCGGCGAATGGAACCCTGCAAATTCCCTGCGCCCGCTACGTTGGACAGCCCATGGCGCCCTGCGCGGCGAGCGTGACGCGCAAGGGCACTGATAAGGCCGACGTGACCGTGACCTGGCCCGATGGCGGCAGCCGCGTCATCTCCTTCGATGCCGGCCTGCCGGCAAGCTCGGACGCCGGCAGCAACTTCCGCTTCACCAGGGAAGGCAACCTCAACATGATCCGCATCGGCGTGGCGGAGCGGTTTGAGATCACGGATACTGTGGTGCTGGGGGATTAGGACGCTGGCGCGAGGGAATGAGGCGCTTGTTTGCTTGGCGCTGTGAACCCTTCATTTTCGGGGTTACATCGGGCAAAACTCTTCCCTATAAGGCCCTCCTAGCCTGATACCAGAATCGCGAGCACAACCGGCCGGGTCTTCCCGTCCCGGTTTTTTGTGCAAGCCCGCTGCCGAACGGAATTCACAGACATGCCAAGACGCACCGACATCAAGTCGATCCTGATCATCGGGGCCGGCCCCATCGTCATCGGCCAGGCCTGCGAGTTCGACTATTCCGGCACCCAGGCCTGCAAGGCGCTGAAGGAAGAGGGTTTTCGCGTCATCCTGGTCAATTCCAACCCGGCCACCATCATGACCGACCCGGAACTGGCCGATGCCACCTATATCGAACCGATCACGCCCGAAGTCGTCGCCAAGATCATCGCCAAGGAGCGGCCCGATGCGCTGCTGCCGACCATGGGCGGCCAGACCGCGCTCAACACCGCCCTGTCGCTGCGCCGCATGGGCGTGCTCGAGCGTTACAATGTCGAGATGATCGGCGCCGACGCGCATGCCATTGACAAGGCCGAGGACCGCGCGCTGTTTCGCGAGGCGATGAAGACGATCGGGCTCGAAACGCCGAAGTCGATGCTGGCCAACGCCACCGACGTCAAGAACGCCGACCGCAAGACGCATGAGGCCGAGCGCGCCGCGCTGAAGGCCGAGAAGCCGGACAATCTCGACGCCGAACTCGACGCGCTGGAAACCCGCTGGAACCTCGGCGAAGGCGACCGCAAGCAGCGCTACATCAGCCATGGCATGGCGATCGCGGCACAAGCGCTCGACCATGTCGGCCTGCCCGCCATCATCCGCCCCTCCTTCACCATGGGCGGCACCGGCGGCGGCATCGCCTATAACAGGGCCGAATTCTACGACATCGTCCAGTCCGGCCTCGACGCCTCGCCGACCACCGAAGTGCTGATCGAGGAAAGCGTGCTCGGCTGGAAGGAGTATGAGATGGAGGTCGTCCGCGACAAGGCGGACAACTGCATCATCGTCTGCTCGATCGAGAACATCGACCCGATGGGCGTGCATACGGGCGATAGCATCACCGTCGCCCCTGCCCTCACCCTCACAGACAAAGAATACCAAATGATGCGCAACGCCTCGATCGCGGTGCTGCGCGAGATCGGCGTCGAGACCGGCGGCTCCAACGTGCAGTTCGCCGTCAACCCCGCCGATGGCCGCCTCGTCGTCATCGAGATGAACCCGCGCGTCTCGCGCTCATCCGCGCTCGCCTCCAAGGCGACCGGCTTCCCGATCGCCAAGATCGCCGCCAAACTCGCCGTCGGCTACACGCTGGACGAGCTGGAGAACGACATCACCGGCGGCGCCACGCCCGCCTCATTCGAGCCAAGCATCGATTATGTCGTGACGAAGATCCCGCGCTTTGCGTTTGAAAAGTTCCCCGGCGCCGAGCCGGTGCTGACCACCGCCATGAAGTCGGTCGGCGAAGTCATGGCCATCGGCCGCACTTTTCAGGAATCGCTGCAGAAGGCACTGCGCGGTCTGGAGACCGGTCTCACCGGCCTCGACGAGATCGAGATTCCCGGCCTTGGCCATGCCCTAGGTAACAACCCGGACGACCGCAACGCCATCCGCGCCGCCTTGGGCACCCCGACGCCGGACCGGCTGCGCATGGTGGCGCAGGCAATCCGCATGGGCACGTCGCTCGAAGACGTGCACGCCATGTGCAAGATCGACCCATGGTTCCTCGAACAGATCGCCGGCATCCTCGCCATGGAAGCCCGCATCCGCGAGCACGGTATTCCGCAGGACGCCGTCAACCTGCGCATGCTCAAGGCCATGGGCTTCTCCGATGCCCGCCTCGCGTCGCTGACGAAGACCGACGCCGAAGTCGTTCAGAAGATTCGTGAAAAGCTCGACGTTCATCCAGTTTATAAGCGCATCGATACCTGCGCCGCCGAGTTCGCCTCGCCCACCGCCTACATGTATTCGACCTATGAAGTGCCCTTCGCCGGTGCGCTCGCCAACGAGGCGCAGGTGTCGGCGCGGAAAAAGGTCGTCATCCTCGGCGGCGGGCCGAACCGCATCGGCCAGGGCATCGAGTTCGACTATTGCTGCTGCCACGCGGCGTTCGCGCTGCGCGATGCCGGCTATGAAGCGATCATGATCAACTGCAATCCCGAGACCGTGTCGACCGACTACGACACGTCGGACCGGCTCTATTTCGAGCCGCTTACGGCGGAGGACGTGCTGGAGATCCTGCGCGCCGAGCAGGCCTCGGGCGAGCTGGTCGGCGTCATCGTCCAGTTCGGCGGCCAGACGCCGCTGAAGCTGGCGGACGCGCTGGAGAAGGCCGGAATACCGATCCTCGGCACCTCGCCCGATATGATCGATCTCGCCGAAGACCGCGACCGCTTCCAGAAGCTGCTGCACAAGCTCAACCTCAGCCAGCCGAAGAACGGCATCGCCTATTCGGTCGAGCAGGCCCGCCTCGTCGCCGGCGAACTCGGTTTCCCCTTGGTGGTGCGCCCCTCCTATGTGCTCGGCGGCCGCGCCATGCAGATCATCCATGACGAGGGCATGCTGCAGAATTATCTGCTCGACACCGTGCCCGGCCTGGTGCCGGAGGACATCAAGCAGAAATACCCCAACGACAAGACCGGCCAGATCAACACGCTGCTGGGCAAGAACCCGCTGCTGTTTGACACCTATCTCAGTGGCGCGATCGAGGTCGATGTCGACTGCCTCTGCGATCGCCACGCGACCTTCGTCTCCGGCATTCTTGAACACATCGAGGAAGCCGGCATCCATTCGGGCGACAGCGCCTGCTCGCTGCCGGTGCACTCGCTGCCCTCGGAATTGGTCGACGAGCTGGAGCGCCAGACGGCGGCCCTTGCCCGCGCGCTCAATGTCGGCGGCCTGATGAACGTGCAATACGCGATCAAGGACGGCACGGTCTATGTGCTGGAGGTCAACCCGCGGGCGTCGCGCACCGTGCCCTTCGTCGCCAAGACCATCGGGCGCCCGATCGCGAAAATCGCCGCCCGCATCATGGCCGGCGAGACGCTGGAAGACGCCTTCTCACATTACGGCGCCATGCCCGACCCTAGGAATCCCGGCCACATCGCGGTCAAGGAAGCCGTCTTCCCCTTCGCCCGCTTCCCCGGCGTCGACATATTGCTCGGCCCGGAAATGCGCTCGACCGGCGAGGTCATGGGCCTCGACCGCGATTTCGCCCTGGCCTTCGCCAAGAGCCAGCTCGGCGCCGGCGTCGACCTGCCCCGCTCAGGCACGCTGTTCGTCTCGGTGCGCGACGAGGACAAGAAAGGCATCCTGCCGGCCGTCAAGCGCCTCGCCGGCCTCGGCTTCAAGGTGTTGGCCACCTCGGGCACGCAGCGCTTCCTCGCCGAAAACGGCGTGGTGGCCGAGAAAATAAACAAGGTCCTGGAAGGCCGCCCCCACATCGAAGACGCCATCCGCAACCGCCAGGTCCAGATCGTCTTCAACACCACGGATGGCCAGAAGGCCGTGTCGGACTCGAAGTCGCTGCGCAGGGCAACGCTGATGCAGAAGGTGCCGTATTACACGACGCTGTCGGGGGCTGCTGCGGTGGCCGAGGCGATTGCCGCGCTGAAGGCGGGGAGCCTCGAGGTCAGGCCGCTGCAGGAGTACTTCAGCACCTGACATTTTCTCATCGGATGGGATATGAGTTATGACTCAAACTTCAAGAAGTGTGTTTTCAGCATGACCTTTACTCCGTTCGATCCGCTTGAATTCAAGAATACTAAAATAAACGACGCAGCACTGAATGCGCTGAAAAGGGAAATCAGTAATATCTTAAGCTCATATGTTGGCTGGTACGACCCGTTTTGCGAATTGATCCAGAATGCACTTGATGCTGTTGAAGCAAGAGTAACACTTGAGAGTTCCGCAGGCACAGCCTCGACGTATGTACCGAAAATTAGAATAATTGTCGATCTTGACGAAAACGCTCTTACTGTGACCGACAATGGAATAGGCCTAGACAAAGAAAAATTTGAGCAATTTCTTGCGCCAAATTTTTCGTTCAAATCCGGTTCAACTAGAGGCCACAAGGGCGTCGGCGCTACATACGTGGCCTATGGCTTTAACTTCATGAGAGTCTCCACCAAAGTGCCTGGGTTTCAGGCCTCAGGTAGGATCATTGGTGCGAAGACCTGGCTGAAAGGGAACGCGACTGGTGGAAACCCGAAAGTCGAGCCTGACAGTTCGTCCTTCACAGATCCTGCTTATGCGGACATTGACCGTGGCGTCTCGATAACCGTTCGATTTGACGACGACACACATCCTAGACGTCTCGATTGGATTAGAGCCAACACGGCAGTCAAATGGCGACAGATTCTTTCTGTAAAGACAGGTTTAGGGTCCATATTCGAAAGTAAAGAAACAGAGATTTTGATTTCTGTTGTATCAAATAAAAAAACAACAACGGAAGAATACAAAGGAACATCATACCTTTGGCTGCACCGGCACGCCTCAAAGACATCCTCAATACGGGAATTGCAGGCCGCCGCAGACACAATATATGCCAAATTTGGAGCAGGAAGAAAATTACCTGATAAATACTCCAACCTTGATTTTATTTACGATACCTGGAAACATGACGAAATAGAAAAAATGGTTGGGACAGCTCTTGACGATGAAGAGAGAGCTGTCTTATTGAAACATAAGCCGATTGTCAGCGTAGAGTTTGGCTATACGGCAAAGCTTTGGAACCAGTTCAACGATAATCTCGGCCTTCGTAATGGATATAAGGTGTTAACTAGCGGAATTCAGCTAGCAGCAAATAATATGCCTCAGGGAGAGACCATTCTAATTCCTTTAAATAGGAATATAGGCCGACAAAATCAGCTTCATTTTCTCATCCACTTCGACGACTATTCTCCTGACTTGGGCCGAAAAGGCTTCCATCGAGAGCTCAACGATTTTGCAAAAACTGTAGCTAGAGCAATAACCGAGAATCACCTCTCCAAGCTGAGGCAACACCTTAAGGCGAATACGGGCGTTGCACCTGATTTGGCCCGCGAGCTGGCTATTGGCGAATGGAAGAAGGACATGCTCCAACACGAACAAGGCAAACCCCTCCAACTTACCAGCAAGCACTTCTTCCTGCCCACGGAACGTGTTTCGATCACCTCCGCGCCAACTCGCGAGCAGGATGTCATAGCGCTTTTTCATCAACTGATCGCCGGAGGCGTCGTTCGTGGCATAAGGGTGATGTCAACCAACGAACGCTTTACATACGATGGACTCTACAAAGTGGCGTTCGACCTAGATTCGGCTCTGTACATATATGACCCAGAGAAGAATCCGCTCGGAGTTCCGGCGGACACAGCCTCTGCCTTGGCAGGTAAAATCACAGATCCAAGAGTTCTAGAATATAAGTTTTCTCTTGATGGCCTAATTGAAGACTTCGATAGCCACGACAAAAACATCAAAGATGTAGACCTTTGCATCGTTTGGGATACCGGCGACCTATATAAAGAGAGATATGGCATTTCATCCCTGCTTGTCCCTGAGAACGCTGATCAACGCCAGTATCATGGAGTTACCCACATCCTGTCAGACCTGGAG
This sequence comes from Mesorhizobium sp. B2-3-13, assembly GCF_006442195.1. Lineage (NCBI taxonomy): Bacteria > Pseudomonadati > Pseudomonadota > Alphaproteobacteria > Hyphomicrobiales > Phyllobacteriaceae > Mesorhizobium > Mesorhizobium sp. B2-3-13. The sequence continues at coordinate 202,968 of NZ_VFVQ01000006.1, read as the reverse complement.
TCGGGGGCAAAACATTGCGAGCTGATCGTTCTAAAGGAACTTGTTGATCACCTGAACGCGCCAGAAGCGTCCATTACAACACAACGAAGCAAGTACGAGTAGATAGGCTCACTGAAGCAGCGTTGACGTTCCATTTGGTCAAGCATCCTGTCGCCGTAACAACATCTCCTCCCATTCAGGAAACCTAGGATTCACCCCACCGCCACGCACTCAATCTCAATATCAAACTCCATCGGCCACGACGCCACCGGCACAAAACTCCGCGCCGGCGGGTTCACGCTGAAATACCGCGCATAGACCCGGTTAATCGCGTTGTAGAAGCCGGAATTGACGGCGTAGATACGCACCATCACCACGTTTTCCAGCGAGGTGCCGGCCGCTTCCAGGCAGTGTTTCAGCGCCTTCAGCGACGCGTCTGTCTGGACCTCGATGTCGCCGCGCACCATCTCGCCGGTCACCATGTCCACCGGCGGCGTCGCCGAGATGAACACGAAGCCGTTTGCCCTCACCGCCGTCGAACAGGGCAGGCCCAGCGCCCGCACCTTGTCCGACATGACGGGCACTTCGATGATTTCTTTTTTCATGGATGTCCTCCCTGGGTTGGCAAGGCCGGCGCCAGGCCCCCTCACCCAGCCTCCGCTTCGCTCGGCTTCCGGGCGAGCCGCTTGTCTCGCCCGTCCTTCGGACCCCCGAGGGGAGAGGAGGTTACGAGCGCCAGCGCCAATCTCTTCTCCCTGCGGGGAGAAGGTGGACGCGAAGCGGCCGGATGAGGGGGCTGGCGCCGACTCCCGCGGTCATAGGCAGCTTATCCCGGCACGGGCGGAACGCCAGCGCCGACGCATGGTCCAGACCTCACCCCTGTCCCGGATAGGGCGTGCCGTCCTTGTGCAGGAAGCGCCCGTCCGAACTCGGGCTCATCATGTCGATGTCGGAGCAAGTGATCACATCATCGCGATTGCGCGAGCCGACTTCCAGGTAACGCGCGGTGACCGACGCGCGGTTGATCATGTGGTGACCGTTGCCGCTGTTCTTGGCGAAGGCAGCACTATCGCCGGCCTTGAGCAGCGTCTCGTCGCCATCCTCGACCAGCACCAGTTCGCCCTCCAGCACATGGACGAGCTCGTCCTCGTGGCTGTGCCAGTGACGCTGGCTCGACCAGCCGCCGGGCGGCAATGTCACCAGGTTGACGCCGAAATCGGTAAGCCCGCCGGCATCGCCAAGGCGGCGGCGCGTGCGGTCGGCGCAAGGGGCGTCGAAGGGCGCGGGGTAGCCCGAGCCCTTGCGCACGGGAACGGATGCGAGGTCGATCTTGGGCATGGGGTGCTCCCGGGTGATGTGCGCAGTCTAGCGCATGGCGGGTGGAGGCACAGGGCCACCTTGCGGGGTGGGGGTTTGCCAGGGGCAGAGCGCCTGACACTCCAACTTCGTCATCCTAGGGCGAAGCAGCCGCGGAGCGGCGTCGCGGAGACCCTAGGATCCATGCCGCTACATCAATCGGGGACGCAGCGGAACAGAATTACGAACCGTAGCGACGCTTTGAAGTCCCGGCATGGATCCTCGGGTCTGCGCCGCGTCGCTGCGCTCCTTGCTCCGCCCGTGGATGACGAAATGAAGGAGGTCTCCACCAGCCAGAAGGATGGCCTGCCCTTGACCGAACAGCTCGCCCAGCCCCTAATGCGCCGCGCCGAGCTCCTTCACGTGCTTCTCATGCTCCTTCAGCGTCGGCAGCGTCTTCTTGGCGAATTCCTTCAGCGCGGGGTCGTCGCCGGATTTCGCATAGGTGCTGAACAGGGCGACCGCCTGCTTGTGGGCCTCGGTCTGCATCATGACGTATTTCTGGTCGAATTCCTTGCCGCTGGCGCCTTTCAGCTGGTCCAGCATCTGCTGGTCCTTGGGCTGCAGCGCGGGTCCGGCGGGTTTGACCGAGGCAGTGGTCTGCCCCTTGCTCAGCGCCTGCTTGAAGTCCTCGCCGGCCTTGGTGTGGTCCTTGATCATCTGGCCGGCGAAGGCCTTGACGTCCGCCGAGGCGGATTTCTGTTCGGCGAGCTGGCTCGACTGGATCTCGAATTCATTGGCACTGGGCACGGTGCCGACAAAGGTCGGGGTGTCGACCTTGCTGTCGGGCAACATGGGCGCGACCGCGTTCGAACTGGTGCCGTTCGTCTGGGCAAGCGCGACGGGCGCGACGGCGGTCAGCGCGACGGCGGCCATGGTCAGGAACATTTTCATCTGGGATCTCCGATCGGAATGGTTCCCTCGGGGTTCCAACGCCGCAGGCGAGACGAAGTTGCGCCAGGCCCCTCAGTGGCAGCACGCCTCGCCATATTGCAGCTGCTCGTTCCAGTTCGGCCGGCCCTCCGGCGTGAAATCCATCAGGTTCCACAGGATCTCGCAGGTGCCGATGGCCCGCGGGTCCTGGCCGGGCTCCGTAGGCGCGAAGCCGAGTTCGGACGACCAGAAATGCCTGATGCCGTCACCGTCGCGGTGGAACACCGACAGCAGCGGGATCTGCGCACCGTCGGCATCCTCGGCGTTGTAGTCGCGCTTGAAGCTGTTGTTGGCCGACGACACCAGCCGCATGTTGCGCCAGCCGCGATCGCGGCCGAGCGTGACGAGGTTTTCGAGCGCCGTCTTGGCCACGACGGCGAAGTTGAAGCCGGCGGCTTCGAGATGGCCGACCGCGCCGTCGAACTGGTCGAGCAGCGCGGTGCAGGACGGGCATGGCTGGTCGGGCCGGGCGAGCTTCGCCGTGCCGCCGCTGGTTGCCACGTCGCGCGTCTCCTGCGGATGGCGCGGGAACATCATCTGGTAGAGGATCAGCGTGTCCTTGCCGGGCGCGAACAACTCCGAGAGTTTTATCTTCGCGGTCTTGCCTGACATATCCAGCCCATCGAACACATAGTCCTGCGGCACCAGCCCGCCCGGCGGCAGCGCCCGGCGCGCCTCGGCCACGGCTTCCATGGCGCGGCGCAGCTCGATTTCCTTCTTCAGCAGCTTTTCGCGCGCGGTGCGGTATTTGGCGGATTCGTTGGGAAAGGTGATCATGATCGGCTCCTTCAAGTCGTCGCGCCGGCGTCCCGGCAGGGTGCTCTACGACCCAAGGACGTTTCGCCGTAACCGGGTCCGACATTTTTACGCGCCCGCAACTGCCTCACCCCTTCACTCCGCCGGCGGTCAGGCCGGAGACGATCTTGCGCTGGAAGATCAGCACCAGCACCACCAGCGGCACGGTGACGATCACCGAGGCCGCCATGATGTTGCCCCAGGGGATTTCGAACTGCGAATTGCCGGAGAGCAGCGCGATCGCCACCGGCACGGTCCGCCGCGCATCGTTGGAGGTGAAGGTCAGGGCAAACAGGAACTCGTTCCACGCGCCGATGAAGGCCAGCAGCCCGGTTGTCGCCAGCGCCGGCCACATCAGCGGCAGGAAGATGCGCGTGATGATGATCCATGGCGTCGCGCCATCGAGGATCGCCGCCTCCTCGACCTCGACCGGCAGGTCGCGGACGAAGGCGGTGAGCACCCAGACGGTGAACGGCAGGGTGAATATCATGTAGGAGAAGATCAGCGCGAAGAGCGAATTATAGAGGCCGAACATCCGCACCAGCTCGAACAGCCCGGCCAGCACCGCCACCTGTGGGAACATCGAGACCGACAGGATGGCGAACAGCAACGCCGAGCGGCCTCGAAAACGGATACGCGCCAGCGCGTAGGCGGCGGTGACGCCAAGGAACAGCGAGAGCGCCACGACCGCGCCCGAGACGATCAGCGAATTGAGGAGGTTGTGCACGAAGGCGCCTTCGGCCAGCACATTGCGATAATTGCCGAGGCTGGGCGCCTTCGGCCACAGATCGGCCTGGAACAGCGCGGTCCCCGATTTCAGGCTGGTGACGATGGCATAATAAAACGGGAACACCGCGATGAGAACGATTGCCCCGATCAGCAGATAGAAGGCCGCGCGCTTCAGGAGCCACATCTCAGCGGCCTCCATCCAGGCTTATCCGGCCGATGCGGATGGTGAGGATAGTGAGCAAAGCAAGGATGAGGAAGAGCAGGGTCGAGGCGGCCGAGCCATAGGCGAACTTGTCGAATTCGAACAGGTTCTCGCGGGCGAACACCGACATCGACTTGGTATGCGCATTGTTAGGCGTCAGCACATAGATCAGGTCGAAGATGCGCAGCGCATCGAGCGCCCGGAAGATCACCGCCACCATCACCGCCGGGCGGATCAGCGGCAAGGTCACGCGCCAGAAGATCTGCCATGGATTGGCGCCGTCGAGCCTGGCGACCTCGATGATCTCGCGCGGCAGCATCTGCAGCGCGGCCAGGATCAGCAGCGCCATGAAAGGCGTCGTCTTCCAGATGTCGACGATCAGCACCGCGGCCATTGCCGTGTCGGCGCTGGCGGTCCAGGCGATCTTGTGGTCGATCAGGCCGAGATTGATCAGCACGACATTGATGATGCCGAACTGGTCGTTCAGCATCCACTGCCACATCTTCGCCGAGACGATGGTCGGGATCGCCCAGGGGATGAGGATCGCCGCCCTGACGATGCCGCGCCCTGGGAATTCGGCGTTGAGCACCAGGGCGACGACCATGCCGAGGATCGTCTCGCAGGTCACCGAAATCACCGCGAACCGCACGGTATTCCACACGGCGCCCCACCAGACCGGATCGAGAAGCAGCCCGTCGTAAATGACCCGCCCGCTCGGCATGCGCAGCACCGAGACATAATTGGCCAAGCCGACCCATTGGCGGGCATCGAGATCGGACAGCGAGGCATCGGTGAAGCTGAAATAGACCGTGCGCGCCAGCGGCCAGCCGGCGGCGGCGGCGAGCACCACGAGCATCGGCGCCAGGAACAGCCATGCCGAGCGCACGCGCCGGCGCATCAGGCTCGAACCAGAGCGCGCATCGGCCGGGTGCGCGCTCACCAGGCCTTGCCTTTCAATCGGGTCAGTGTCGCCTCGAGATCGGCCAGGTTGTCGGCGGCGCTGCCTTCGCCGGACAAGGTCTTGTGCACGGCGTTCCAGAACTGGCTCGACGCTTCGTTGTACTTGTTCCGGGTCACCGCCGAGGGCCGCGGCCCGGCATTGAGGAAGACCCCTTTCCAATGTGGAATGATCGGCTGTTGCCTGGCGATGTCGGCATCGTCATAGAGCGCCTGGATGGTCGGCAGGTTGGCGGTCTTGAGCGTGCGGTATTTCTGCATTGCCGGCGAGGCGATGAACTTGACCAGTTCGATCGCCGCGTCCGGGTGCCTGGAATATTTCGAGACCGCAAGGTTCCAGCCGCCGAGCGTCGCCGCCGGCCGGGCGCCCTCGCCCGTGCCGGCCGGCAGCGGCGCGACGTCGAACTTGCCCTTGATCGGCGACCCCTGGCTGTTGCCCAGCGCATAGGCATAGGGCCAGTTGCGCATGAAGACCGCATTGCCGGTCTGCCACACGCCGCGCGATTCCTCTTCCTGGTAGGCGAGCACGCCGGGCGGCGCGATGGTGCCGATCCAGGCCTTGGCCATGTCGAGCGCGGCCGCCGCCCGGGCGTTGTTGATGGAGATGGCGCCATCCGGCTCGACGATATGGCCGCCGCCGTTCGACACCACCCATTCGAACGCGTCGCAGGTCAGCCCCTCGTAGGCGTTGCCCTGGAAGACGAAGCCCCAGATATCCCTGTTGCCCGAGGCGCGCTCCTTGTCCATCACCAGCCTGGCGGTGTCGCCCAGCTCCTTCCAGGTGGCCGGCACCTTGGCGCCGTATTTGTCGAGCAGATCCTTGCGGTAGTAGAGCGCCGGCGCATCGGTGAAGATCGGCAGCGCGACCAGCCTGCCGTCGACGGTCTGCGACTGGATGATCGAGGGGAAATGCTTGGCCACGACATCCCTGGTCGCCTCGGTCAGGTCGACAAACTGGCTGGCGAGCTGCGGCGCCCAGATGACGTCGGTCTGGTAGACGTCGACGTCGCTGTTGCCCGCGGCGAGCCACAGCCTGTACTGGCCGAACTGGTCGGTCCCGGACGACGGCATGGCGACGATAGTGACCTGGTTGCCGCTTTCTTTCTCATAGCGGTCGAGGATCTCGCGCAGCACCTTGATGCCGTTGCCGGTGTCGCCCGACACGATCGACAGCTCGACCGCGCGCGCCGAACCTACCGCGAGAACGGCAGCGACGCTCAACGCCAGCAATGCGTGGAAAACCTTCATCGGTGGATCTCCCTTGGCAGCCGGCGGCGCACAGCACCAGCAGCCGGTCAGACCCCACCGTTCATTGAATGCGGAGCAGCGCTTTGGGTTCCCGAACAGGCCATCCTCGGTCGCGATGACGGCACCGATCAGCGTCGCTGGTCAGCCTTCCCAGGCGACGGGCCCCATGCCCAGCCGCTCGTAGAGCCGCACGGCGGCGGCGTTCTCGAGCGTATTGGTCTTGAGGTCGACATGGGCGGCACCGCGGTGGCGAAAAATGGCGAAGGCGTGCCACATCAGCGCCTCGCCGACCCCTTTGCCGCGCGCCTCGGGATGAACGGCCAAGTCCTTGACGAACGCCGAGGTCCAGCACAGTGCAGCAGCCGCCAGCCGGCCCTTGGCATCGATGACGAGGAAACACAACGCCGGGTCGAATTCGGGGTCTTCGGAAATGCGCGGCCACCATTCGTCGAAGGGGCCGTCGGTGCCATCGTCGAACACTTCGCCCAGCAACGCATGCAGGGGCAGAGCGTCGCCGCGCTCGAACGAGCGCATGACGAAGCCGTCCGGCCAATGCGGTGGAACGAGTGTCTCGTCGAGGATCTTGCGCAGCCGGATGTCGTTTGGAGCCGGCGGGCGCGGTTCGGGCATCGCGCTCAGGCGTCGGGCTGAAGACGCCCGCGCCTGCGGTCGACACCGAGGCCGGTCGCCTCGAGCAGGCCCTTGCGCTTGGCGTCGAAATAATAGCCGGTCTGGTAGAGCCAGTCGGCCTTCTTGGCGTTGCCGTTCGACACCAGCCAGGCGCCGCGCAGATATTTGACCGCGTATTTGAGGTTGGTCTCGGCGTCGAAAAGGCCCTTGGCCGGCCCGTCATAGCCCATGCCGCGCGCCGTCGCATGCTTGATCTGCATCAGCCCCCAATGGCCGTTATTGTAGGCCTTGGGATTGAAGGTGCTTTCGCGGTTGACGACATGGCGCACCAGATCCACCGGCACCTGGTAGAAGGCGGCGTATTTGACGATCAGCCGGTCGACGTCGCCGCGCATGCCTGTCGCATGCTGCTCCGGCTCGACGGGCGCCGACGGGAACTGCACCAGTGCGGCCGGGTTCTGCGGCACGACATAGGCTACTTGCTGCACGCCGGGCATTTTCTGGCCGCCCTTGGCAACCGCCGGCACGACAAGCCCGGCGGTCGTGTAAGTCCCGGCCGCCTCGATCGGCTGGCCGGCCTTGGACGGCGGAGGCGCCTGCCAGGCACTGGCGGCCATCACCGCGGGCATAGCCGGCGAGGTTGGGGTCACCCCGGCAAAGGCGGCGGTCGCCGCGGCCGGCTGGACGGCCGGATCGAGTGCCGGCGTAGCCGGGCTCGGGGTCAACTCAGCGGTCTGGACGGGCGCGATTCCGGAGGATTGCGGCAGCACCGAAACCGTGTCCGGCAGCGGCACGGTGAAGCCGGCATCGCTGCCTGCCGTGGTCGCGGTTTCGGTAAGGGACGGCGCGGCTTTCATCTGCGAGGTCGAGGTGCAGCCGCTCATGCCGGCTGCCGCCACGATCACGCCGATGGCGATAAGGGTTTGTTTTGCTGGCAAGCCGCGCTCGGAGTCCGGTTTGTCGGGTTATTAAGATTTCCCTTACACCAGCGATTCGTGGGTAGCAATCGGGGCCATCTGGTGGTTTTCGGGTGGCGGGATGCAGGCAGCGATGCCATATTGTTCCTGATATGTACTGGCGGGAATCCCGGATTCCGCCGCTTTGCGGAAAGGAGCGCAGCATGAAAACGGCATCTTCGATCACGGCTGGCCACGCAGTGTTAGAAACAGTGATCGGCTTCATGGGCATCGCCTGGAGTGAAAAGGGCCTGATCCGGCTCTGCCTGCCCGAACGCAGCCGCGAAGCGGTGGAGCGGCGGCTGATGCGCCACCCCGGCGTTTCCACCTCCACAGCCCAGCCGTTATGGGTGGTCGAGCTGATCGCCTCGATCAAGGCTTATGCCGCGGGCGAGGACGTCGATTTCACCGGCTTTCCCCTCGATCTCGACGGCGTCGACGACTTCCGCCTCGCCATCTACGACGCGGCACGAAAACTCAGCTATGGCGAAACCACCACCTATGGCGAACTCGCCAAGCGCGCCGGCCATGCCGGCCTGCCGCGCGAAACCGGTGCGGCCCTTGGCGCCAATCCGGTGCCGCTGGTCATCCCGTGCCACCGCATCCTGGCCGCCGGCGGCAAGATCGGCGGCTTCTCGGCGCCCGGCGGCTCGGTCACCAAGGAAAAGATGCTGGCCATGGAAGGCGTGCGCGTCGGCCCGCCGCCGCCGGCGCAGGTGTCCTTCGGGTTTTGAGAGCAGTAACCGCTCCCGCTGTGAGTACCGGAAGCGCAGGAAGCCACGGTTTGCAGGCCGGCATCACCTGAATATCAATACACCCTAATGGCGCCGGATGAATCGGTGCCTGAAACGCTCATTGTCCGGACGCTTGCAGATATAGACCGGGCAGGACCTGGTGTCGGCGCTCGGCACATAGGCGCGCGTCCTCACCTCGCCCATGGTGCAGAACTGCTGGCTCTGGACATAGCGGTCGTAGAGCGGCAACCCCGGCACCCGTGCCGACGGATAGCGCAGGATGACCGCACCTTGGCGCGCGATCGTCGACTGGACCTTGCCGCAGCTCATACGCGTCGGGTCGTAGCGCGAGATCGCCTGCGCCTGGGCGGCCACCAGCGTGAGGCAGGCGGCAAGCAGGATGGTCTTCATGGTCCCTCCCCTCGATCCGCCGCCCGGGGACTGCACGATCTTGTGCCACGGTTTCACCAGATTGGGGCGGCCGTTGGGCGGCCCCGATCACGGCTTTTTCACGCAGTCTTGTTTTTTGTGCGAAAGCAGCCTATATCAGCCCCATTGATATTTCGGCCGATCGATCCGGGCCTCGCGATCTTCGCGTTTGCTGACGTCTATCTCCAAAATCTCGATGCACACCGGCTGGACTTCGGTCCGGTCATACCAAAGCAAATGTGAAGGACTATTTTTATGGCAACTGGAACGGTCAAGTGGTTCAACGCCACCAAGGGTTTCGGCTTCATCCAGCCTGACAGCGGCGGCGCGGACGTTTTCGTCCACATCTCGGCTGTCGAGCGCGCTGGACTGTCGACCCTGGTCGAAGGCCAGAAGATCAACTTCGAGATCGAGCAGGACCGCCGCACTGGCAAGTCGTCCGCTGGTTCTCTGAGCAAGGCAGCCTGATTTTGAAAATGGCGCGCGCCGGACGAGAGTTCGGGGCGCGCGGCAAGTCACGGATGTACTGACGGTCGCGCGAGAAGCGCGCCGGAGCGGAAAGACCCGACAAGCTGGAACAGCGGATAGCTGCCAGCCCGGACCGGACGCTCCCGATCAGGCTACCGAAATGGGAAGGCGGGATTCATCCCGCCTTTTTATTTGTCTGGATTTTGGACGACTAGCATCCTTCTCCCCGTGAACGGGGAGAAGGATGCTGTGGCAACGCCTACCCCACCCACTCGATCGGTACATGCCCCGGGTCCGCCTCCACGCGGCCGAGCCAGGCGACCACCGCCGGATAGGCGTCGAGCTGGAAGCCGCCATGCTCAGCCGTGTGGGTATAGGCATAGAGCGCGATGTCGGCGATGCTGAATGCGCGGCCGGCGAAGAAGGCGTTGCTTTCGAGATATGTGTTCATGACGCCAAGCGCCTTGTTGCCGCGCTCCAGCGTCACCGCCAGCCGCTCGGGCGTGGCATCGGCGGCGCGTTCGGGAAAGGTCAGCAGCGCCTTGCGCACCGCGATATAGGGCTCGTGGCTGTACTGCTCGAAGAACAGCCATTGATAGGCGAGCCCGCGCTCGTATTTGTCCGTCGGCAGCAGGCGCGTGCCTTCGGCGAGATAGAGCAGGATGGCGTTGGATTCTGCCAGCCGCCGGCCATCGTCCAATTCCAGCAGCGGCACCATCGCGTTCGGGTTCTTGGCGACGAAGTCAGCTTTGCGCGTATCGCCGGTATGCGAACTCACCTCGACAGTGGTGAAGGCGAGGCCGAGCTTGGCCATCAGCAGCCGCGGCTTGTAGCAATTGCCGCTGTCGATCATGCTGTAGAGTATCATTGTGGTTCCCCGGAGCGCTGCTTCTGCGTGCGGATTATCGCAGCGGCGCCATCATCAACCAGTGATTTCTTTTGGCGCGACCATCAACGCCGCTTATGCAACGGCACGACCTTGTTGTCGAAGCCCAGCAGCGCATCGACCGCAAGCGGCTCTTCGTTGAAGATGGTGCCGGCAAGCGCGGGACGCGCGAGAAGAAAACCCTGCAGCAAATCGACCCCGCCTTCGAGCGCCACACGCAGGTGGGTGGGCTGCTCGATGCCTTCGACCAGCACCTTGGCGCCGCGGTCGTGTAGGCTGGACACCAGCGGGCGGAAGAAGCGTTCCGCGGCGGCGTGGCGGCAGAATTCCGCGAACCAGCCGCCATCGATCTTGACGATGTCGGGCTGAAGCAGGCTCACCCGCTCCTCGGTCGAATGGCCGGTCCCGAAATCATCGATGGCAATGCGGATGCCGTCGCGTCGCATTTCACGCACCAGCCTGGCCAGCAGCGCATCGTCCGCCGCCTGTTCGGTGATTTCACAGACCAGCATGGCGGGCGCCAGGCCGAGTTCGTCGAGATGCCGGCTCATCAGCCGAATCTCGGCCAGCGCACGTCCAGCATGATCGTTGACCAGTGGATTGTAGTTGAAGAACAGGTCGAGCCCGTCGACGCCGATATTGTGGAAATTCCTCAGATGCAGCACCCGGCACATGGTTTCGACGTACAGCCGCTCCGGAGCCGCGACGCTGTCGAAGAACATTCGCGGCGACACTGGCCGGCCGGCGCGGTGCGGTTCGATCAGGCCCTCGACGGCCACCGGATGCAAGCTGCCGCCGCGCGGGGCGTAGATCGGCTGGTAGGCGCTGCGCAGGCGGAAGTCGCCATGGATGCCATATTCGATGCCGATCTCGTCGGCGAAGATCGCATCGCCCATGGTGCGCCGCCGCTCGACGCTCATGGCGATACCCTGCGTCCGAAGGCTTTTGCGGGCCGCCCCTTGCGCGGCGTCGCGGTGACGGGAGCGGACGCATGGCTTGCGGCGGGGGCAGGTTCCGGACTGCTCTTTGCGAAAGCGCGGAAACTCGTCGGCGCCAGTTCGGGACGGGCCAGCACGTAACCCTGGACCATCGAGGCGCCCGATCGCTCCGCCAGCTCCAGTTGCCAACCTTCCTCGATACCCTCGAACACGGTGCGGATGCCCTGGTCCTCGAAGCTCCTCACCATGGACGTCAGCAGCGCGAAACCAGCGCCCGATTCCATCAGTTGCGTGATCCAGTGCGCATCGAACTTGACGATGTCAGGGCTCAGCTCCTTGACGCGGGTGATGTCGGAATCGTCGGCGCCATAGTCGTCGACGGCGATCCGGAAGCCGTTGGCTCTGAGCGCGGCGACGAAGCCGTGCAGGGTCTCCTGCGATGCCGATCTCTGCTCCGTCACCTCGCAAACGACGCGGCCCGGATCGATACCGGCCTCGTGCAGCACCAGCCGCATGTCACGCAAGGCGTTGTCGACGATCGATCGCTCGGTGAACACCGACGGGTCGAAATTGATGAAGATCGATGCCTCCCGCGGCAGGCAGGCGCCGGCATTGAGCAGATGCAGTGTCCTGGTCAGCGCTTCGACATGCAGGCGGTCGGCCGCCGGACATGTCGAGAAGAAGGTCATCGGCGATTGCGGCTCGCCGTCGCGAAATGGGCGGATCAACCCTTCGAAGGCGGCGACCGACAGCTTGCCCTCGTTGAAGGCAAAGATCGGCTGGAAGGCGCTTTGCAGCGTATAAATGCCCCAGACACCGCTCGAGGTGCCGTCATCATGACGGATGATATGGTCACCCAGTCGAAGCATCTGATTTCCCACGACAAACTTTGGGCATCGGTCTTCGAGTCACAACTGGGTCACACGGAGCATCCGAAATGGCATCAATCCGCAAGCGTAACGGCAAATGGAACGTCCAAGTCAGACGGAAGGGGTCGTCACCAAGATCACGAAGTTTCCTCGTCAAGACAGACGCCCTCGAATGGGCCAGAGAGATCGAACGATCATTGGACCGACAAGAGCTAGGCCCCGACCGAAGGACACTGAAATCGGTCACCCTGGCTGAACTCGTCACCAGATACCGTGATGAGGTCTTGCCCAAGAAGCGGTCATGCCGATTTGAAACCATCTTGCTGGACAGGTTCATCCGCTACCCCATCGCTTCGAAAAGCTTGAACGACCTCCAGCCGATGGATTTCGCACACTACCGTGACCAAAGGCTTAAAGAGGTTTCGAGGCTGACCGGTCGCCCCGTGACTGCGAAGTCACTCCGGAGGGAACTCGCCCCGCTCTATCACATGTTCAAGATGGCTAGGACCGAATGGCACATCCCGACCGGAAACCCTCTCCAAGACCTGTATCTGCCCGCGATTGATGTCAGGCGTGAGCGCCGGCTACGTCCCGGAGAGGAAGAACGATTGCTCCTAGAAGCCGGGAAACTCACGACGCTCGACGGTCAACCACAACTCTTTGTCGGTCCTATCATCATGTTCGCCACAGAGACGGCCATGCGGCAGGGTGAAATCCTCGGGATAGAGTTCCGGCACATCGACTTCGAACGCTCACTCTTGGTCATCCCTCTCACCAAGAACGGCCATTCCAGAACGATCCCGCTGACGAACAAGGCAAGGGGTTGTCTCACACTGGCTTTCGCTCAACCACGTCCTGACCAGATCGGGCCACCTCATGTGATTCCGACGACGAAAGCATTCCCGATCCATGTCGAAGTTCTGAAGACCTCATGGACGCGGATATGCAGACGGGCAACGCCAACGATTGAGGACCTTCATTTCCATGACCTCAGGCACGAAGCGATCTCCCGCCTGTTTGAGCTTGGTCTGACGGTGCCAGAAGTCGCCTCGATCTCGGGCCACAGGACACTTGCCCAGTTGATGAGGTATTCCCACGCCAGTCAGGAGGTAGTCAGGGCGAAACTCTTGGATCGGCCATCGACATTGATCACAGACCAAAGGGCGCTCCCCTCAGAGCTAACTCTCTGAATTACATATGTTTCCGGACCATCGGAAGGTCACACAGACTTACTAGGCCCTTGCACCCGTCTTGGGCCTTTTCTTTTACCCTTTGTTCTTCTCATCCTTCTCTCTTCGCCACTCGGACAAAGCTTTCGTTTCCAACCGGAACTTTCTAGCTATTTTTTCATCTAGTCCCACAGCGGTTTTCGCAGAGATACCTGTATAGATAAGAAGCTGATCCAGTCCCATGTATACGGTGCTCCGTCCCCGGAATTCTTCAGCTGTCGCTTTGTCGATCCTTTTAAGGAATAGGCTATTGATTATTCCCCGGTTGTGCACAAGAACATTTCTTGACTCGATCAAAACCTTCATCTTTATGCGCTCATCATCAGAATTAAACATAGGTATTCCAAGCGACTCAGCAATGAATCTTTCGATTTCGTTCATTCCACCATAGGAGAGCGCGTTTATTTTCCTATCAATCAGATAGTTGATCATCTCACGACGGCTTTTGAAGTCGAACACTTCCTCAATCTTTATAGATTGCCCGGACTTGACAAGCTCTGGCCGCTTCCTCATAGCTCTCTGTATAACGTCCGAGAGATACCAGAGGAAGCTGTCCGCTACATTCGTAACTATGTTCCGAGAAGTAAGGGTGGAAAATTCTTTCAGCTTCTCAAATGTTTTAGGCGGATCACTGTCTTTCCTTTCATTTTCATCAAGTATTCCCATCACCTTTGCAATAGTTTCTGATGCAGCATCCATTCGAGTGGCCAAAGTCACTATGAAAAAAAGGCTATCTAATACTTTCTTGTAGTCAGATAAGAACTGCCAAAGAGAGTTGGTACATTTGATGTCACCGGGGTGATATACTTGCGATGGAATAACCACATCGTCACTATCTTTACTAGTTTCCTGAAGATGTGCATGGCCGTCATCAATCATTGTTGCCTCCTGCCACGCGCCGCCAGCGTCGCCCTTGCGCTCGCCGATTTGCCGTTAGTTGATGGATTCCGGGCCATGTTCGTCCACTCCCGACGTGGGCGGAATCGTATCATCGATCTGTGTAGCCTGTTCGTTGGAAGCTGGCCCTGCAATCAGCTTAGGAGCATCGGGTGGAATTTGCTGCGAGTAATATTGGATTCCCATCTGATAGTCAGCGTAGTAGTTCTCTATCGCAGTTATACCAGCGTCTGGAATTGTCAAAGCGACATATATATTTGCAAGGACAGCCCACACCTTGGGGAATTTCCTACCGGGTGTGTCTTTGGAATTCGATGATTCGACGCTTGAGAGAATTGCGTGAGTGTTCAACAACTGCTCGAATACTCCGTCTACTCCGTAGAAGTCTAGCTTATCAATCATAAACCTGAGAGTAACGAACGATGTTACGAATATCGCGGCGAAAACATCTTTCCTATCATCGATTGAGTTGATCGCCTCGTCAATCTTTTGAACAAACTCTGCCCGCTCGGCCTCTGTCGGAACACGCAACGGCGCGACCCCTTGAACCGTGTGCCCTGCCATCACAAGAGTGTTGAGCGAAACAGGATCCAAGGCGCTATCACGGACCGCCCGCCACGGGTTGTTAAAATTGGACGACGATGTAACTGACGATACCTTGACGCAAGCTTCGTCAAATCTCTTGCGGAACGTTTCTGAGGTCGAGGACATTGAACTTACCAATGAGCGCAGGCGCGCGATCCTGGCAGAAATGGCTGCAAGTACAGTGAAAAATTCGGGACTGTCGACCGTCAGGCCAAATTGCCTTGCCAAAGCTTTGCGTGTCTCGTCCTTCGAGTCATTGCCTTTGAGTTTTTCGCAGAGCCGTAAGAGTTCGGTGGAAGGGTCGGTTATTTCCGTCATCTTATGCCCCTTTTGATTCTGCAATCTTTTGATCCCGCCCAAGGAATGATGGATTCGTATCGTCTAATTCTGAGTCTGGGAATAGCTCCACACTTTTGCACCAAGAGGACTGGTCGGGAATGGGTGGCGTAAAGCCTTTGGCCCTTCCTGTTTGGCCACTGTGGACCGTAGGGAGCCTACCCGGATCGTCCACTAGCAACTTGATCCCTCCCTTTCCGAACACCTACCCCCGTTCTTGCAAACTTTCGAGGGGGACAAAGTCCTGATTTCTCAAGGTATTAAGAGAATACTCAAATTTCCTACTCCAGTTTTTTCTTGACTTTGCTCGGCACTTATGTTATAATATTATAGGATTGTGGGAGTTTATATTCCAACAAGTCTCCTCCATTCTAAACCGCTACCAACACGAAAGGAATAAATTGAACTTGTCTACCGATTCCCTGTTAGGGGTTTTTGATCAAGAGCATTTTTTAGAAGTTAATTCCAAATTTCACGAAGACGGACGATGGTCCTTGGAGAAGTTAGCCACGGTGGCCGCACCTGAACTGACTTACGTCGCCGGTGAGTCCTACCGGTTGACGTTAATCACCATCGCAATTCCAAACAAAGAGAAGCTGATAGTCGGACACGCCCGGATTCACCGAGACGAGTATCAACTCTTTTCGCTCGAATTCATCGGCATCGATCAGCCGAGGGAGCTTTCGGGGACGTGGACCCACCACAACCTCGTTATCGCTGCCCTGCGCGACCATGCCCTGAAGGCCGGTTGGACAATCGACATGACGATTATTTCAGCAGACGGGAGCAACCACCTGTCCGTCAATATGAAAGCAATTTGAGAAAGGAATTTTTATGAGTACCCAGTTCCACTTTATGGATAAGAGCCTACTTGCAAAGCCCATTGCCAAGATGTCATTCGCAGAGCGGGAGCTTCTTAAGGTTCGGGCTTCACAGGCGGCTGAATCGATTGCAGGGAGCGGCCTCAACGATGAGATCGTAGCCCTTCAGATTCTCGAAAACCGAGGCGTCATTCCGGCTGGCAGTGTCGAGAGGGCTATCGATTCAATTCCAGCTGAAGACAAGCCCGTCCGAACGAATTCGGTCTTTGCTCGCAAGGGTCAGGGTCGGAGCGTCGATTGAAACCCCGCGCTGTCCGCGTCAGCGGGAGCCAAAAGAACGGCTTTCTGATCCACGTACCCCTCGCAAGGGATGGTGGACGGGAGGCCGTCGTTGGCCTCGATGACTTTAACACTTTGAGTAATCTGAAGGTCTATCCGAACTGGCAACTCCGGGGCGGTCAAGTCGGTGCCAGGGGACCATTCGGGACCGAGGTTCTGATAGCCCGAGTTCTGACTGATGCCCGTCCGGGGCAGCGTGTCGTGTTTATCGACAACGATCCGTTGAACCTCCGTCGGGACAATCTCGGTCTTCAAGAATGGGGAGCGTCGATCCATCACGACAAGGCAATGCTGGTCGATGCCTGTGTCGAGTTCGAACGTCAGAAGCTTTTGGCTCAGGCAGCGGGGACTTACACCCCACGGTACCGCAAGGTTCCTATCATCACTCGGCCTGTGAAGCGGAGAGGAGCGAAACCGGGTTCTCCTGCGATGTCGTTTGACCAGATGTTCACGGCGCTATGACCGAGACCATCGTAGTCGAATACACTGGCAGCTATCGGGCTACCCATCGCGACAGTGGCAATACCATCGATACGTCTGACTCGGCATACGGTCGGCGGACTTACAAAGACCCTCTTGGGCCGCTCTGTCGTGTCATCCGCGATGAGGTAGGATTCTCACCCGATACCCTCATCCATGTCGAGCGGGATGGCGTCCCTGTCTTCAAGCGGGATCACAGCCTTGCCTATTGGGCTGATCACGATGTTGTCGATGAACAAACCAAGGTGGCGAAGCGGATAAAATACCGGGCCTTTGATGTTCCCGCTGCCTCGTATCATCCGATCCCGTTGGAGGCGCTGAAAGGCCACCACCACCACCCAAACAGAGGCATTTTAGACGCTGGGGTGACCGCGTGATGGTCAAGCTAAACAAAGTCTGGGGGGTCGTCGTGCGCGGCGACTCCTTCATTCTCCAAAAGAACGGACGAGACTTCAGGGCCTACGGCTCGGTCCGCGAGCTTTGGGAGAACGGACGGGACCTCTTCGGCAAGGTAGACGACACTGCAATAAATCGCCTGTTTATACTCAGAAAGGTCGATCCTGCCATAATCCAAGACCCCGAAATCATACCGGTGAAGCTGGGGCTTTGGCTTCATCCAGAGCAACTGCCCAAGAGAAAGGAGAGACACGTTGGCGATAAACGGATTTGACGACATCGCGCATGCACTAGGAATGAATGAATACGAGGCCCCTGAGGTCCAGGTTTATCAAGAGGGCTCCGATGAAACCCCTGTGGGCCGAAAGGTCGTTTACAGAGTCAATGATGTCGAGGTCTCGGGCGAGCAATACCTGAAGTCAACCGGGATGTGGGAGGAATACCAAGCGTGGCTGAAGAGTGCCGAGAAGGGCCACACGCCGGTAGAACTCGGTAAGCTTGGGACAGTGGCCCACGATGCCACTAAGGCGTTCTTCGAAGTTCATGAGCATGAGCCTAACCCAGAACAGTGGCATGGACTGGATTCGATTATCGGGGCCTACGAGCGGATGGCCGAAGGCCAAGCTGCCGAGAAGTTCTTTATCTCTTCGTTGCCTACCGGGATGGGGAAGACGACGGTCGCCATCGAAAGCACCAAAGCCCTTTTGGCTGATCCCGAGTTTGACCGCGTTTCTGTCGTCTATTTCCTGTCGAGACGAGACCAAATTGTTGATGCAGTAAAACGGATGGATTTGCAGCCGGGGGCCTTTGCTGTCCTTACGGCTGACGACGATGTGAACAAGCTCGGCAGGCTAGACGCCTACGAGAAGCCAGACGTCAAGAATGCCCGTGTGCTGTTCACGACCCAGAGGCGGCTTGAGGATTACGCGAATTCCGGCAAGTCTTTTGCTGACATGAAAGCCTTCCACTACCATGGGGAGGTGAGGCAGGTCCGTGTGTGGGACGAGGCCATATTGCCAAGCCTGACACTCAAGGCCGATCAGTTCCTGTTGGCCGGGCTGTCGTCGGGATTGAGAAGGCTCTCATCTGATTTGGCTTACGAGATTCTTGGTTTTGCACACTCGCTCAAAGATCACGTTGGCGAGCGCATTACGATGCCTGATATCGAGAGGTACACGACGGGGATGGAACTCGTCGACTTCAAGGGCCTGTTCCAGACCGAAGAGCAAAGGGCAACGGCACACGCGCTCTACTCGCTGTCGGGGCACGTCGTGAACGTGAGGCGCGATGGAAACAATAACATCACGCTTGGATATAACGAGCTTCTTCCGGCCGATCTGGCCCCTATGCTCGTCTTGGATGCGAGCGGCGATCTCCGGCAGACATATGACTTCTGGGAGCGATATCGACAGACGCTTGAAAGGCTACCCTCGCCGAAGAAATCTTACAGCGGGCTGACAATCCGTCACCGCAATACGGCGGCTGGCAAGCACCTCTTTAGCTCTCGGGTGAAGGACAACAAGCAAGCCCAACGTGTCGCCGATGACGTGGCCCAAATGATTGCGGAAACACCCTCTGGCGAGAGGGTCTTGGTGATCACCCACAAGTGGGAGACGTATCGTAATCGTGCGACAGGGGAGGACCGTCCGAAGGACAACACGCTTCCGGCATTGGTTGAGAGGCGGCTTAACCCATCGAGGCTTCCTCTCGTCGAATACCTCCACTACGGCAGGCACACGGCTACGAACGAATACCGCGACTTCAAGCACGTCATTCTGGCTGGCTTGCTACAATACGATGATGCTTCATATGAGGCTGACGGACGCGGTGCCAAAAAGGCGGACGTCATGGACGCGTTCCCTGCCGAAGAGCTACAGAAGATGCGGATAGGTGAGATAAGCCATCATATCTTCCAAGCGGCTGGCCGTGGATCAATTCGGAAGACGATCAATGGTGGCTGTCCTGAAGGCTGTCACCTCTACGTGGTGTTCTCGACGAACGGCAAGGGCGGCTTCCCGCAAGGGCAACTTTCCGTGATCTTCCCCAATGCCGACATTCTAGATTGGAAGCCTGACGGTCCGGTCGAGGTCAGGCTATCCGGCAACGTCAGGCGCGCATTCGAGTTCATTGTGTCGAAGATTCACGCTTACGGCGCCGTGAAGACGACGGAGGTAATGGAATATCTTAAAATGACCGGGGGCAACTTCAAGAACCGTGTTATCGACCATCGGGACTTCATGCCCGCATTGGCGGCCAAGGGGATCATTCTCATACGTGGCAAGCCCGGTGTATTCCGTATGGCCTGATGTTGTCGTCGCAACGTCAAAGGTAATTGCCTCTGTCGCCCTTCGGGCTTGCCACGACAAAGAAATGTTATCATTCCTTTCTATAGGTCTAGTAGAATGATTGTATAACATCAGCGAACCGTGTTCTATGATCATTCAAGGGGTGATGGACTCCCGAAGGGTAGAGAATTTAGCTCCTTCGATCTTTTGGAGGTGGTTTACTCTAGTAACCTGCGGTGCTTGTTATAGCCCTCTAGCTCTCGCCCTCTAGCTCTCGCCCTCTAGCTCTCGCCCTCTAGCTCTCGCCCTCTAGCTCTCGCCCCCTAGCTCTCGCCCCCTAGCTCCCACCTATAGGTTTGCCACCTCTAGGTTTGCCACCTTTAGGCGTCCCGGTCACAATCTGGTCACAACGGAAGCCCGTCTTCGTCGTCATCCCGCCGGGGAACCAAGCAAGGGGATTTCTCCCCGCTCCCGCCGAGGGTCCAGATTCCAGTAAATTCTTGGAGAAACTTTCAGGGGGTCATACCTATAGCACCAGCCGGGGGCGTCCCCCCTTGTACCCCCGCCCGGCGAGCCTCATCTGATGGTCAGGCCGTTAGTGTTGATGTACTACGCTTGATAATTGATGTCTCACACATCATTCGTCCCGACCACCATGACTAGATATCTTTGTCGGGCAAACGGCTGGTGTCAGACGCAGCGAGACCTTGCCCATGTAGACAGCCCGGAGGGTGTCGTTGAGGGAGCGAACCTGAGAGCGACCGTCGCCGTCAGCGAGCAACTTGCGAGCCATCATGACGGATGATATGGGCAAGTCCGATGCTGCGTGACAAGCGTTCCTCGCTCCGCGACCAGGCGGAATTGAACGGCGATCCTGCCATGCAAGCCTCTACCGCCCGTTAATGAATTTATTGTTGCCGATCACGCCTCGTTGACCGCGCCACGCCACCTGGCCCAGCCGACAAGGCTTGCGCTGACGGGAATGTTGCGACATGAGAAGCGCCGCGGCCGCTCCTGGCCGCGCCGATCCTTTGGAGAGACAAAAGGTCATGGCCTTTCTTGCCGACACCCTTTCCCGCGTTAAGCCTTCCGCCACCATCGCGGTGACGCAGAAAGCCCGCGAGCTGAAAAATGCCGGCAGGGACATCATTGGCCTTGGCGCCGGCGAGCCTGATTTCGACACGCCCGACAACATCAAGAATGCGGCGATAGAGGCCATTCGCCGTGGCGAGACCAAATATCCGCCGGTTTCGGGCATCGTGCCGCTGCGCGAGGCGATCGCGAAGAAGTTCAAGCGCGAGAACAATCTCGACTACAGGCCCGAGCAGACCATCGTCGGCACCGGCGGCAAGCAGATCCTGTTCAACGCCTTCATGGCGACGCTGAACCCCGGCGACGAGGTCATCATCCCTCGCCCCTACTGGGTCAGCTATCCCGAAATGGTGGCGATCTGCGGCGGCACGTCGGTGTTTGCCGACACCTCGATCGACAACGGCTTCAAGCTGACCCCCGCGGTGCTGGAAAAGGCGATCACGCCGAAGACCAAATGGCTCTTGATGAACTCGCCGTCCAACCCGTCGGGCGCGGCCTATACGGAGGCCGAATTGCGCGCGCTGGCCGATGTACTGTTGAAGCATCCGCAGGTCTGGACGCTGACCGACGACATGTATGAGCACCTGACCTATGGCGACTTCGTCTTCAAGACCATCGCTGAGGTCGAGCCCAGGCTCTACGAGCGCACGCTGACCATGAACGGTGTCTCGAAAGCCTATGCGATGACCGGCTGGCGCATCGGCTATGCCGCCGGTCCCGTCCAGTTGATCAAGGCGATGGACATGATCCAGGGCCAGCAGACCTCTGGCGCCTGCACCATCGCGCAATGGGCTTCCGTCGAGGCGCTCAACGGCCCGCAGGACTTCATCGCCAAGAACAAGGCGATCTTTCAAGGCAGGCGCGACCTCGTCGTATCGATGCTCAACCAGGCGCGTGGCATCACGTGCCCGTCGCCGGAAGGCGCCTTCTATGTCTATCCGTCCTGCGCCCAGCTGATCGGCAGGAAGACAAAGGCCGGCAAGGTGATCGACACCGACGAGACCTTCTGCTCGGAACTGCTCGAGGCAGAGGGCGTCGCGGTGGTGTTCGGCTCGGCCTTCGGCCTCGGCCCCAATTTCCGCATCTCCTACGCCACCTCGGAGACGCTGCTGGAGGAAGCCTGCACGCGCATCCAGCGCTTCACGGCATCGCTGACCTGATCAGGTAAGTCCAAAACAAACCCGGCGTCACCGCTTTCAGGCGTTACCGCCGGGTTTTGTCAACCCAGGCTCAGCACTCAGCCGCCATATTGCGCCGGTGTCACCGCTTCCAGCCAATCGGCATGGACGCCGTCAAGCGCCTCCTGCATGGCGATGTGCGTCATTGCCGATTTCGGCGCCGCGCCATGCCAATGCTTCTCGCCGGGCGCGAATGAGATGACGTCACCGGCCCTGATTTCCTGGATTGGTCCATCCCATGTCTGGGCCAGGCCGGCGCCAGCAGTCACATAAAGCGTCTGGCCAAGCGGATGCGTGTGCCAGTAGGTGCGCGCGCCGGGCTCGAAACTGACCAGCGTGGCCCTGAGCCGCGCCGGCGCCTCCGTCTCGATGATCGGCGTCTGCAGAACCCGGCCGGTGAAGTATTTGTCCGGCGCTATGATGGTCGGCACGCTGCCGCAAGCAATGATCTTCATCGTCTGACCCTGGAGTTGGTGGGAGCTGGCGAGACGCCGGCCCCTTGAAGTGAGCCGCATTCTCGGTCTGGATTGGCCCTGATGCAACCGCCCTTGTCACCTCGCTTGGACGAAGGCCTGATTCTTCTCTTAACCATGACCCTTGCCGGCACGGGACCGCCAAGCGAAATGCCGGCGAATTCAATGTCTTGTTAACGGCTGCGCACTAGCCGTTAGCCTGCATTGCGGGGGCTGGCGGATGAGCATACTGGCAACGATCAAGGACCACAGCGGCCGGATCTATCGCGGTATCCAGTCGCTGCTCGTGATCAGCATCGGCGCGGCGGTGCTTGGTGCTTTCGACGTCTCGCAAAACCTGTCCGCCGGCGGTGCCTTCGCCATCTCGATCCTGGCCACGAGCCTGGCCTTGCTGGCGTTGATGTACATGCGCAGCAGCGTCGTCCATCGTCTCCAGTCGGCCGCCGCGGCGGAGGCCGAGAAACATCATTTCCTCACCAGGGATGCGATGACCGGCGCCATGACGAGACGTTATTTCCTCGAAGCGCTGCGCGAAGGCCTGGGCACCAGGCGCGACAGGCGCGAGGCAGCCTTGCTCTTGATCGACCTCGACCATTTCAAGCAGTTGAACGACACGTTCGGACACCAGTTCGGCGACCTTACCTTGGCGCATCTGGTCAAGACCGCCGAGCGCGTCTTTGCCGGCGCCATGGTCGGACGCCTCGGCGGCGACGAATTCGGTGTCATCGTTCCCCATGGCGACCTGGCGGCCATCAACAAGGATGTCAGACGATTGCTGGATGCCATGCGCGACGGCAAATCGCATGAAGGCAAGACCATTCCGCTCTCCATTTCGATCGGCGTCGCCCTGGCGCCGGCCCACGCCTCGAACACGACGGAACTGATGCTGGTTGCCGATCTGGCGCTTTATGAAAGCAAGGCGGCGGGCCGTGGCCGCGTCACCGTCTTCGACGAGGAGATGCTGTCCGACAAGCGCTACCGGCGTCTGGTCGAACGGGAATTGCGCGCCGCGGTCTATCTGGGCGAACTCGAACTGCATTATCAGCCGATCGTCAGCCCGGACGGTTCCACCGAGGCGTTCGAGGGGCTGATCCGCTGGCGCCACCCGGTTCGCGGCCTGATCGCGCCGGCCGAGTTCATTGCGATCGCCGAACGGTCGACGTTGATCGACATGCTCGGCGAATGGGTGTTCAAACGGGCTTGTGCCGATATCGGCCAGTTCCCCGGCCACCGCATTTCCATCAACGTCTCCGGCGAGCAGCTCAAGCGCGACGAGATCGTCACCATGTGCGACCGCGTGCTGAAGGACACTGGCCGGTCGGCATCACAGTTCATCATCGAGATCACCGAGACGGTGGCGACCGCCGCCACGCCCGAGATCCTGCGGCGCCTCGAGGCATTGCGTGGCCTCGGCTTTCACATAGCCCTCGACGATTTCGGCACCGGCCATTGCGGCTTCAACTATCTGAAGACCTTGCCCGTGGATATCATCAAGATCGATCGCTCCTACATCCGCGCCCTCGCCCATGACCAGGTAGCGCAGATATTCGTCTCGGCGCTGGCCCAGATCGCGCGCATCCAGCAGGTCACCATCGTGGCGGAAGGCGTGGAGACGGCGGAAGAATTCGCTCTCGCCAAGGCTGCCGGGTGCAATCGTTTCCAAGGTTATTTCTTCGGCAGGCCGGCGCCTCGCGGCAAGCTCGCGCTGCTTGCCGGCCGCTCGGTCGAACCGCTCGCGCTCAGCGCCTGAGCCGGCCAGCCCCACCGGCCTCCTATTTTCCTTGCCCTCCCGGCAAACAAGTGGGACGATAATCGCGGGCAGGTCGAAACAGACCCCCCGCGACGGTCGAACAGGCCGGCCGCCGCTCAGGACCGATTGACCTTGGCCTGAACCATGAATGCCAGTCGGTCCCCAGGAAACGCCTGAGTGGAGGTCAGCCATGGGTAATCGCGCCGGAGGACGACGCACGGGACCGAAATGCATCGCCATAGTCGGTCCCTTCGCAAGCGGTAAGACGACACTTCTCGAAGCCATATTGGCCCGTACCGGCGCCATTCCCCGCCAGAACCCGGTTTCCTCTGGCAATACCGTTTCAGATCATTCGCCCGAAGCCCGCGCCCACGCCATGAGCGTCGAGGCGTCGATCGCCACCACCGAATTCATGGGCGAACAGTTCACCTTCATCGACTGCCCCGGGTCGATCGAATTCTCCTTCGAGGCCGAACCGGTGCTGGCCGCCTGCGATGTCGCGGTGGTCGTGGCCGAGGCCGACGAAAAGAAGATTCCCGCTTTGCAGCTCATCATGCGCAAGCTCGACGATCTCGGCGTGCCGCGCATCCTGTTCCTCAACAAGGTCGACAAGGCGATCGCGGGCGTGCGCGACACGCTGAAGATGCTGCAGCCGACAAGTGCCGCGCCCCTGCTTCTGCGTCAGATCCCGCTGCGCAAGGACGGCGTCGTCATCGGCTCGATCGATCTGGCGCTGGAGCGCGCCTACATCTACCGCGAATATGCCGAGAGCGAGGTGGCTCAGATACCAAGCGACGACAAGGCGCGCGAACTGGAGGCCCGCTTCTCCATGCTGGAGACGCTGGCCGACCATGACGATCAGCTGATGGAGCAGTTGCTGGAAGAGATCGAACCGCCCAAGGACGCGATCTTCGACGATCTCGCCGCAGATCTGCGCGACGGCGCGGTGACGCCGGTGCTGATCGGCACCGCCGAGAAAGGCAATGGCGTGCTGCGCCTCTTGAAAACGATCCGCCACGACGCGCCCGACATCGAGGCGACCCGCAAGCGGCTCGGCGCTCCGGACGGCAATGCGACGGTGGTCCAGGTGATGAAGACCATCCACACGCCGCATGGCGGCAAACTGTCGGTGTCGCGCATCCTGTCCGGCCAGGTCGCCGACAGCTCGGAACTATGGCTGCCCGGCGGCGACACCGCCAAGGTTTCCGGCATCTACAGGATGCTGGGCAAGGACCAGGTCAAGCTGACCACCGCCAGGGCCGGCGATACCGTGGCGCTCGGCAAGCTGGACGCGGTCAAGACCGGCCAGACGCTGACTTCGGCCAAGGGCGGGGCCAAACAGCTCTTCGATGTCGAGCCGCCGCAGCCGGTCTTCGCCTTCGCGCTGCGCCCCAAGGAGCGCAAGGACGAGGTCAAGATGTCGGCCGCCATCCAGCGCCTGGCCGAGGAAGATCCCTCGCTCAGCCTGCACCACAATCAGGACTCGGCCGAGACCGTGCTGTCAGGCCATGGCGAGATGCATCTGCGCGTCGTGCGCGAGCGGCTGGAGGGCAAGAACCAGATCCCGGTCGAGGGCCATGCTCCGGCGGTGCCCTATCGCGAGACGATCCGCAAACCGGTGCAGCAGCGCGGCCGCCACAAGAAACAGTCGGGCGGCCACGGCCAGTTCGGCGATGTGGTGATCGAGATCAAGCCGCTGCCGCGCGGCTCCGGCTTCCAGTTCACCGACACCATCACCGGCGGCGTCGTCCCGAAGACTTACATTCAGTCGGTTGAAACAGGCATACGCGATTACCTCAAGTCCGGCCCGCTCGGGTTTCCCGTGGTCGACATCGCTGTCAACCTGTCGGACGGCTCGTACCATGCGGTCGATTCCTCCGACATGGCCTTCCAGATGGCCGCCAAGCTCGCCATGAAGGAAGGCATGGCCGCCTGCTCACCGGTGCTTCTGGAGCCGGTGATGAAGGTCGAGATCGTCACGCCGTCGGACGCGACGTCGAAGATCATCGCGCTGATCCCGCAACGGCGCGGCCAGATCCTCGGCTATGACGCGCGGCCCGACTGGCCTGGATGGGATGTCGTCGAGGCGACCATGCCGCAGGCCGAGATCGGTGATCTGATCATCGAGCTGCGGTCGGCCACTTCAGGCGTTGCCAGCTACCGGGCCGCCTTCGACCACATGGCCGAGCTGACTGGCCGTCTCGCCGACGAGGCGATGAACGCCAACGGCAAGGCCGCCTGATTTCGCCCGGTGGCCGATTTGGAATGCATGTGAAGCGCCCCCTTCGAAGGATCGAGGGGGGCACAAACCAAAAACGACGTCCGGGGGGGGCCGGACGCCGTTTTGTTTTGCGGACCGTTTTCTTGGGAGGAAAAACGGCAGGTCCGCCGCGTGCAAGATCGCCGCGCTTCGGCGAGAAAAGGTTCGGACGCGGTAGCCGCCTGAGCCCGGGTCGTCCGAGTGATGCCCCCATCTCCCGTCCGAACCACACCGCGTCCTATGATCCATTTAGCAGATGAGGGGTGTCCTTGTCATGTTACCAGAGGTTACATGACACTGTTACGCGGCAATTCTGGTGAACTTTTCAGCCATCCCATTGGCATGCAGGCAACAAAAAAGCCGGATCAATGAAGATCCGGCTGAGTTTGATTGGAAGTGCCTGTTAAGGCTAACCTCCAGAGGGGAACACTCGAGGGCGCTAATGGGAGGAGAACGCGCCCAGGAGATGATTTATATATGTGCTCATCATGCCCAAGAAACAAGCATCTATTTTGCAACACACGCATGCAAAAAGGCACAGGCTGTGGTCCAACCCGTTCCAGAAGCCAATAGGACCAGCAGAATCGTGAAGATGAAGCTCGCTTTCGGGTCATTGTCGTCTCGAAAACGCCGATGCCGGCCGATTCTGCTCCCCAAATGCCGAAAAACACTGATGATGTGGAATGAGGCAGCAATGGTTTAATTCAAAGGCAGTCAGGCGGAGATCAACCAATGCGTAGGTTTTCGGCGATTGCCGGCAGCGGCATTTTCCTGATTGCGGCCCCTGGCGTGGTCGCCGGGCTGATTCCCTGGCTGCTCAGCGCTCGCTGGGGCCTGCCATGGTCGCCCCTGCCCGGCCTTGTCTTCGCCGGCGGCGTGCTCATCGTCGCCGCCGCCGCCGTGCTGCTGCATGCCTTCGCCCGCTTCGCACTGGAGGGGCTGGGCACACCCGCCCCTGTCGCACCGACCGAAAGGCTGGTGATCGGCGGCATCTACCGCCATGTCCGCAATCCGATGTATGTCGCCGTGCTGTCGATCATTCTCGGCCAGGCGCTGCTGTTTTCGAGCTGGTCGATCGCCGCGTACGCGGCAATCGCAGCGGCTGCCATGGTGACCTTCGTCAAGCTCTATGAGGAGCCGACGCTCGCCGGCCGCTATGGCGCCGAATACGAAGCCTACCGCCGCAACGTACCGGGCTGGCTGCCGCGGATTACGCCTTGGAAAGAATAGGCTTTGACCTTGGATCAGAAGGACCAGCTTCTGGCCTTGGCGATGATGAAGTCGCGGAACACATGCAGCTTGGCCTGGTTCTTCATCGCGTCGGGATAAGCAAAATAGGTGTCGAAGGACGGCACCTCGGTTTCCGGCAGCAGCTGCACCAAGCCGGAATCCTTGCTGATGACATAGTCCGGCAACATGGCGATGCCGGCGCCCCCCTGCACGGCGCGTTTGATCGACAGGATGTCGTTGATCTGCAGCGACGGCACGCGCTGGCCGCTCTCGAAATCGCCGACCGTCTCCAGCCAGTTCAACTCCGACAGATGCGACGGCACAGGCAGGCCGAAGGTGACGATGCGATGGCTTCTCAACTCTGCGATAGAGCCCGGCTTGCCGTGCTTGGCGACGTAGGATGGCGCCGCGTAGAGATGGAAATGCACGGTGAACAGGCGGCGCTGGATCAGGTCCGGCTGCTGCGGCTGGCGCAGCCGGATGGCGCAATCGGCCTGGCGCATGGTGAGATCGAGCTCCTCATTGGCGAGGATCAGCTGCAGGCTGACTTCGGGATAGAGTTCGATGAACTCCTGCACCCGTTCGGTCAACCAGCCGGCGCCGAGGCCGACGGTCGTCGTTACCCTGAGCACGCCGGACGGCCGGTCCTTGGTCTCGGTCAGCCGCGACTTGATGGTTTCCAGCTTCATCAGCACGTCATGCGCCGTGCGGAACAGCATCTCGCCCTGTTCGGTCAGCACCAGGCCGCGTGCATGGCGGTTGAACAGCGGCACGCCGACGTCGTGTTCGAGCGCGCTGACCTGCCTCGAGATCGCCGATTGCGACAGATGCAGGGTCTCGGCCGCATGCGTAAACGACCCCGCTTCCGCCGCAGCGTGAAACACGCGTAGCTTGTCCCAGTCCAACGCCATGATTTCCCCTCGTTCCGGTTGGCGTTTGAATGAAAAATCAGGCTTTTACACGGCGCTTCTAAGCCGATTTTCTACCAGTTTTGCGAGCCGCCTATTCCGCTGCCTCGCGATGCACCTCGATGCCGGCCAGATATTTTTCCGCTTCGAGCGCGGCCATGCAGCCGAGCCCCGCCGCCGTCACCGCCTGCCGGTAGATATCGTCCGTCACGTCGCCGGCGGCGAAGACGCCAGGCACGTCGGTGCGCGTCGAATCCGGTGCTGTCCACAGATAGCCGTTCGGCTTCTGCTTCAGCTTGCCGGCGAACAGCTCGACCGCGGGCGCATGGCCGATGGCCACGAAGACGCCGTCGACCTTGAGGTGGCTCTCGGCACCGGTCACGGCATGCCTGAGCTTCAGCCCCTCGACCGAAGGCGGCAGCGGTGCCTTGCCGGGGCGCCCGGTGATCTCGTCGACGATCGTGTCCCAGATGACGCGGACATTGTCCTTCTTCAACAGCCGCTCACGCAGGATGCGCTCGGCACGGAAGTCCGAGCGCCTGTGGATGACGGTGACGCTCTTGGCGAGGTTGGACAGATAGAGCGCCTCCTCCACCGCCGAATTGCCGCCGCCGACCACCGCCACATCCTTGCCGCGATAGAAGAAGCCGTCGCAGGTGGCGCAGGCGGAAACGCCGAAGCCCATGAAGTCCTGCTCGGTCGGAATGCCCAGCCACTTGGCCTGCGCGCCGGTGGCGATGATCAGCGCATCAGCCGTGTAGGTCGTGCCGGAATCGCCCTTGGCGCGGAACGGCCGCACATTGAGGTCCACCTCGGTGATGATGTCGTTGATGATGTCGGTGCCGACATGCTCGGCCTGTTTGAGCATCTGCTCCATCAGCCACGGCCCCTGGATCGGATCGGCGAAGCCGGGATAGTTTTCGACATCCGTGGTGATCATCAGCTGGCCACCCTGCTGCAGGCCGGCGACGAGCATCGGCTTCAGCATCGCACGCGCGGCATAGACCGCCGCCGTATAGCCGGCCGGACCGGAACCGATGATGAGAACGGGCGCATGCTTGGTGATCATCTGGAGCCTCTGCGGGGCGGACACGGGTGTGCCTTGGAAAAAGACGTGGAATATCGCGCTTAATGTAAGGGCTGCCAGCCACGCCAGCAAGGCGAACGGACCGTCGTCCCCGGAAAGCTTCGGCCCATATGGATTTTCGCGCGACGAGCGCTTTCGTTACCTCTCTAAAATCCCGTCGACGGGGGCTGGCTTCGAGACAAAAGTCGTTTAACTACAAATCGCGAAAGATTCTTGCGCCATACCGATCATCGAGAACCCAATGCCCCTCAAGGCCGATCTGGACGCCATTGACTGGAAGATCCTGCGCGAGCTTCAGTCGGACGGGCGCATGACCAATGTCGAGCTCTCGAACCGCGTCGGCATTTCCGCACCGCCCTGCCTGCGCCGGGTCAAGCGGCTGGAGGAAGCCGGCATCATCCGCGGCTATCGCGCGCTGCTCAACGCGCCTGCGCTCGGCCTCGATGTCGTCGCCTTTTGCCTGGTCGGGCTGCATCATCAGGCCGATGCCGAACTGCGCATTTTCGCCGAGCGCACGCGCGGCTGGCCGATCGTGCGCGATGCCTGGATGGTGTCGGGCGAGTCCGACTTCCTGCTGCATTGCGTGGCCAGCGACCTCGGCAGCTTCCAGACCTTCGTCATCGAGGAACTGACCTCGACGCCGAACGTCGACACGGTGCGCACGGCGCTCACCATCCGCCGCGTCAAGGATGAGGGTTTGGTGTCGTTCGAACGCCCCTGAGGCCAGGCGAACGCCCGTGCGCTGGGCGAATTCCTTGCGTTCGCCACATCGGCGCCGCGTTGGTATTCGAAAGACGCCGATATGCAAGGCTGAACGGCTCTGCCGGACTTCACTGCTCGACTGGGCGCTTGACTGGTTTCTCAAGCAATTCCAGGAAGGGTGTGTAACGGTTTTCCGCCCGGAATTGCTTGAGAACAGATGGCACGAGCAGCGTGAATTCCGAGATAATCCGCCATGGGAAGGGGACCATGACCCGTTTTGCAAGTCCGGTCTCGGCGCTCATCATCTGCGTGAACGAGGCCGACATGATCGGCCCGTGCCTGGAAAGCATCGATTTCTGTGCCGAGATCATCATCGTTGATTCCGGCTCGACGGATGGCACCGTCGAATGCATTGAAAGCTATATCGCAAAGGGCTATCCGATAACGCTGCTGCACAATGATTGGCCCGGCTTCCCCCGCCAACGGCAATTCGCACTCGACCACGCCAACCAGCCCTGGTGTCTTTCGATCGACCCGGACGAGCGCGTCGACGACCGGTTGCGGCAGTCGATCGTGGCCATCACCCAGGCGGCCGGCGGCAAGGCCAGCGGATGGTACATGCGCCGCCGCGACTGGCTGAAGGGCTACGGCTATGCCCATCGCTGGGTGCTGCACAACAGGCTGCTCAGGCTTTTCCGCAGGGAAGGCGCCACCATGGATCTCACCGCGCGGGTGCATGAATCCGTTCGCGTGCCGGGCGAGACCGACACGATCGAAGACGGTGTCCTGCTGCATCGCCGTGAAATATCGGTCGAGGAGGATCTTGCCAGGGCCAACGCCTATTCCGGCCTCAAGGCGGTCACGCTGGTTGAGAAAGGCAAGAAGCCCGGCCTGGTGCGGCTGGTGCTATCGCCGTTCGGCAATTTCCTCAAATTCTACCTGGCCAAGCGCTACTTCCTGTGCGGCCGCCATGGCTTCGTCTACTCGATGTCGGTGATGATCTATTCCTTCGCCACCGAGGCCAAGCTCTACGAAGCCTCGCAACGCAACGACCAAGCGTAGGCCCTACGATCCGAGCGCGTCGATGGCGGCGAGCAGGCCGCCGAGATCGTGGTCGTCATGCAAGCGCCTGATGACGAAGCCGGGCTGAAGTGCCGCCTCACCATCGACCAGCCACCCCTGCGCAAGGCCCGCACGTTGGCCGGCCTGCGTGTCGGCCAGCTTGTCGCCGACCATCAGGGAGAGCTGGAGGTCAAGATCAAGGCGCCTGCCCGCCTCTATCAGCATGCCCGGATTGGGCTTGCGCATCGGATGATCGGCTACAGCGAGAGGCCCGACGCCCGCCTCGTGATAGGCGCAGGCCAGCACCATGTCGACGGACACGCCCTGCCCGCGCAGCAGGTCGAGCACCCGGCCGTTCACGGCGGCAAAGGCACTCCAGCCGAAATAGCCGCGCGCGATGCCGGACTGGTTGGTGACCATGACGACCGGGATTCCGGCCCGGTTGGCGGCCGCGATTGCCGGCAGCATCTGCGGCCTCAGCTCGATCTCGGCCGGATCGCTGGGATAGTCCGTGTCGACATTGATGGTGCCGTCGCGGTCCAGGAACAGCGCCGGCGACCGTGCTGGGAAAACCCGGCCGCCGATCCGCTCCACCCACAGGCCCGGTTCGGTCAATGGGTGCGGCTTCCCGATCCTGTCAGCCATTCGACAGGCGCGCTTCGACCACCTCGCACAGATAATGATAGAGGCACAAATGGCCCTGCTGGATGATCGGCGTCGAGGTCGAGGGTACGTTGAGCAGGATGTCGGTGAGCGGCTTCAGCTTGCCGCCGGTATCGCCGGTCAGGCTGACCACCGTCATATCCATCATGCGCGCCTGTTCGGCCGCGGCGAGAATGCTCGGCGAATTGCCGCTGGTCGAGATCGCCAAAAGCACGCCGCCTGCAGCGCCATGCGCTTCGACCTGGCGCGAAAACACCGTATCGAAGCCGTAATCATTGCCCCAGGCGGTCAGCATCCCGGCGTTCGCCGGCAGCGCGATCACATTGTAGGCCTTGCGCTCCTTCAGGAAGCGGCCGACCAGTTCAGTGGCGATATGGATGGCGTCGCTGGCCGAGCCGCCATTGCCGCAGACCAGCAATGCCTTTCCAGACGAAAGCGCCGACACGACAGCGCTCACCGCTTGTTCCATCTCGCTGGTCAAATCCCGCGCGACCGTGGCAGTGATGGCGGCCGCCGAGCGGACCAGATAATCGTTCAATTCGGACATGAGATCCCTCAGTTGGTGGCGCTGCCGGCGCGTAGTTTGCCGATGGTGCCAGTGGTGCTCTTGCCGGCGACCAGGTCGACCAGCACGACGCGGCCGCCCGCCTTCTGCACCACATCGGCGCCGACCACGGTGTCGATCGTGTAGTCGGCGCCCTTCACCAGTATGTCGGGCAGAAGCGCCTCGATCAGCGCCAAAGGCGTATCCTCCTCGAACACCACCACGGCATCGACCGAGGCGAGCGCGGCGAGCACGCAGGCGCGATCATGCTGGTCGTTGACCGGGCGGCCCGGACCTTTCAGCCGCCGCACGGAGGCATCGCTGTTCAACCCGAGCACCAGCCGGTCGCACTGGCTGCGCGCCGCGTGCAGCAGGCTGACATGGCCAGCATGCAGGATATCGAAGCAGCCATTGGTGAAGCCGACGCTCAGACCTTCCGCCTTCCATCCCGCCACCATGCGCGCGGCCGAAGTAACGTCGAGGATGGCGTCCTTGTGCGCGGTCGGTCCGTGCGAGCGGAACAGCGCGCCGGTGAGTTCCTCGACACTCAGCCGCGCGGTGCCGCGCTTGCCGACCACGACGCCGCCGGCGGCGTTGGCGATCGAGGCCGCGGCGACAGGATCGGCACCGGCGGCAAGCGCCAGCGCGAAGGTCGCGATCACCGTATCGCCGGCGCCCGAGACGTCGAACACCTCGCGCGCCTGGGTGGCGATGTGGCGTGCCTCGTCGGGGCCGACCACGCTCATGCCCTTTTCGCTGCGGGTGGCGACGACGAAGTCGAAGCCGTGCGCCGAAATCAGCTCGCGTGCCGCCGCGACGATCTCGTCATCGGCGAACACCGCATGGCCGACGGCCTCGCCAAGCTCCTTGCGGTTGGGCGTGACGGCGGTCGCCCCGGCATAGCGCGCATAGTCGCGACCCTTCGGATCGACCAGCACCGGCTTGCCCGCCTCTCGGCAGATGGCAATCAGTTCGGTGGCGACGCCGTCCAGCAATATGCCCTTGCCGTAATCGGACAGGATGACAATGTCCGCCTGTTTCAACGCATCCCGGAAACGGCGGATCAGCTCCGCCCGTTCGGCTTCGCCGAGCGGCTTGATCTCTTCCTCGTCGAAACGCAGCACCTGCTGGTTGAGCGCGCTGAAGCGGCTCTTCGACGAGGTCATGCGGCCGCGCTGCTGCACAAGCCCCGCCGTATCGGCGCCAAGCTCGCCCAGCATCCGCGCCAGGCTGTCGCCGGCAGGATCAGTGCCGATCACCGAGACCGGAACGGCGCGTGCGCCAAGCGAGACGATGTTGGCCACGACATTGCCGGCGCCACCCATCGCCGAGCTTTCGCCCCGCCCATGCAGCACCGGGATCGGCGCTTCCGGCGAGATCCGTTCGATGACGCCATTGACGAAGCGGTCGAGGATGAGGTCGCCGGCCACCAGCACGGCGACGTCGCCGAAGCGCGCGACGGCGCGGTGCAGGGGCTCGGGTGAAGGCGGATTGTGCTTGATCATGTCATCTGCCACGTGCGGAAAACGCCGATCTCAGATAGGTCGAAACACCAGATTTGCGAGGCCGGCCGGTCATGCCTGCCGATATACCGCAATTCGGCACAGCGCAACGCCAGGGGCAGAGGCAAACCCGGACAGGTCAGGTTTTCTGCAGGGCGACGTGGACGCCGAGGCCGACCAGTACCGCGCCGCCGGCCCGCTGCATCAGGCGCTGCGCCCCGCTCGAACGCCGCAGCCGTCCGATCACGAGGCCGGCCAGGAATACGCAGACGATGTCGGCCGAGGAGAACATCAGGTTGACGATCGTGCCCAGCACGACGAATTGCAGCCAGACCGGCAAGGTCGCCGAGGCATCGATGAACTGCGGCAGGAACGCCATGAAGAAGATCGCGGTCTTGGGGTTGAGCACCTCGACGGTGATGCTCTCGAAAAACGCCCGGCGGGCCGATTTGCGCCCGATCGCCGGCAGCGCCACGTCGCCCTCCACGCGCTTGCGAAACAGTGAAATGCCGAGCCAGATGAGGTAAAGCGCGCCGACCAGCTTGACCGCCATGTAGAGCGGCGGCACGGCATGGAACAGCACGGACAAGCCGGCGGCGGCGGCAAGGACATGCACATAGCCGCCGAGATGAATGCCGAGTGCCGCCGTCAGCCCCGACCAGCGCCCGCGCGCCATCGTTTGCGCGGCGGCGTAGAGCATCGCGGGACCCGGAATGTAGGCGAAGATCGCCGTGGTGGCGAAGAACGCGATCAGCAGTTCGGTCGACGGCATTTCTTGGCCCTCATGGTCCCGTCCAGCGGCGAACCGACAGAAGCGGCAGCTTTGCGGCGCCACTGTGACGCAATCACCTGCTTTGTCGACAGCCCGGCCAGCCTCCCTTATAAGGACCGGAATCGCACGCAAGCAGAGGCCTTCATGATCATCGTCACGGGCGGCGCCGGCATGATCGGCTCCAACATCGTCGCCGCGCTCAATGCGGAAGGCCATGACGACATCCTGGTCGTCGACGATCTCACCGACGGTCACAAGATCGCCAACTTGGCCGATTTGACGATAGCAGACTATCTCGACAAGGACGATTTCCTGGCCCGCATGGAGGCCGGCTCGCTCGGCCGCATCGAAGCAGTGTTCCATCAGGGCGCCTGTTCGACCACCACCGAGTGGAACGGCAAGTTCATGATGGAGGTGAATTACGCCTATTCGAAACGGCTGCTGCATGCCTGCCAGGCGCTGCGCGTGCCTTTCCTCTACGCCTCCTCAGCTTCGGTCTATGGCGGCGGCGCCGAATTTCGCGAGGAGGCTGCGCTCGAGCGGCCGCTCAACGTCTATGCCTATTCCAAGAAACTCTTCGACGACTATGTCAGGCGCACGGTGTTCGACGCCGATCATTCGCAAGTCGCGGGGCTGCGCTACTTCAATGTCTATGGCCCGCGCGAAGCGCACAAAGGGGCCATGGCCTCGGTTGCCTTCCATCTGTTCAACCAGGTCGAGCGCGGCGAGAATCCGAAGCTGTTCGGTGCCCATGACGGCTTCGGGCCAGGCGAACAGAGCCGCGACTTCATCCATGTCGGCGATGTCGCCGACGTCAATCTGTGGCTGTGGAAGCGCGGCGCGAGCGGCATCTTCAACTGCGGTACCGGGCACGCCCAGCCGTTCCGCGCCATCGCCGAAACGGTCATCGACACGCTGGGCAAGGGCGAGGTCGAGTTCATCCCCTTCCCCGACCATCTCAAGGGCAGCTACCAGAGTTTTACCCAGGCTGATATGTCCCGCTTGCGCGCGGCCGGCTATAACGGGCAATTCCGCACAGTAGAAACCGGCGTCAGAGACTATGTCGAATGGCTGAAAGCCCAACGATCCTCGTGATCGGCCCACGCTGGGTGGGCGATATGGTGATGGCGCAGTGCCTGTTCTCGGCGCTGAAGGAACGCCATCCCGACGCCGCGATCGATGTGCTGGCGCCCGCCTGGGCGGCACCACTGGTCAAGCGCATGCCCGAAATCCGCCAGCAGATCGACTTTCCGCTGCAGCCCGGCGCGCTCGAATTCACCCATCGCCGCCGCTTCGGCCGCCTGCTGCGCGGCCGCTACGACATGGCCTATGTCCTGCCGGGCAGTTGGAAGTCGGCGCTGATCCCGTTCTTTGCCCGCATTCCGCGTCGTTTCGGCCACCTTCGGGAAATGCGCTACGGCCTGCTGACCGACATCGTGCCATTGCCCGACGCCGTGAAACGGCGCACTGCTCAGGCCTATTTCGGGCTCGCCCAGGGCGGCAGTTTCCGCGCGCCCCGGCTGACCGTGGATCCGAAAAACCAAGCCGCCCTGCTCGACCGGGTCGGTCTGGCGCCGCGGGAATTCGTGGCCCTGATGCCCGGCGCCGAGTTCGGTCCGGCCAAGCGCTGGCCAAGTGAAAGCTATGCCGGCCTTGCCCGCGAATTCATGGGCAAAGGCTTGAAGGTCGCCCTGTTCGGTTCGAAGAACGATCGCGACGTGACGGCGGAGATCGCCGCCCTTGCCCCCGGTATCGTCGACCTCGCCGGCCAGACGCGGCTGGAGGACGCCATCGACCTGATCGCGGCGGCAAGGCTCGCGGTCTCCAATGATAGCGGGCTGATGCATGTCGCGGCCGCCGTCGGCACGCCGATCGTTGCCGTCTACGGCTCGACCTCGCCTGAAAATACGCCGCCGCTGGCGGAGCGACGCGAACTGGTCTGGCTCGGCCTGTCCTGTTCGCCCTGCCACCGGAAAATCTGTCCGCTCGGCCACCTTAACTGCCTGAAGGCATTGGAAGTCCGGCAGGTCGCCGCGGCGGCCGACCGGCTGCTGGAACTTCCGGCCGCGGCATGAAGGTGCTGATCGTCAAGACCTCGTCGATGGGCGACGTCATCCACACCTTTCCGGCACTCGAGGATGCCAGCCTCAACCGGCCGGACGTGATCTTCGACTGGTGCGTGGAGGAGGCTTTTGCCGGCATCGTCGCCCTGCATCCAGCGATCGGCACCATCCATACGGTGGCGATAAGGCGCTGGCGAAAGACCCTTTTCGACACGAACACCTGGCGCGAGGCGGCGGCCTTGCGCCGTGCTTTGCGCGCCTGCCGGTATGACCTCATCATCGATGCGCAAGGCCTGCTGAAGTCGGCCCTGGTGGCGCGCCAGGCACGTGCGCCGATTGCCGGCTTCAACCGGTCGAGTGCGCGCGAACCCTCGGCGACGCTGTTCTACGACATCACCCACGCCGTGCCGCGCGACCTGCACGCCATCGAGCGGACACGGCGGCTGTTCGGGTTGGCGCTTGGCTACCAGCCCGATTTGTCGACCCTCGACTCCGGCATTGTGCCACCCTCCGGCAGTCTGGCCGGCATCGACGGCAAAACCGCCTTCCTGCTGCACGGCACCAGCCGCGAGGACAAGAAATGGCCGGTCGAGGACTGGATCGGAACCGCCAGCCTGCTGGTCGAGCGCGGCATGACGCCGGTCACCACCTGGTCCAACGAGCGTGAGAAGACGGTGGCCGAAGCGATCGCCAAGGCCGTGCCATCCACGGTCGTGGTGCCCAAATCGCCGCTGGCCGACATCGCGGCCATCCTCGGGCGCTCGACACTGGTCATCGGCGCCGATACGGGATTGACCCATCTCGCCAGCGCTTTCGGCCTGCCGACGGTTGCGGTGTTTTTGGCGACGGAGCCGGGCTTGACCGGGCCGCGTGGGCCTTATGCGTCGACTTTGCTGGCGCCGGCCGGCAGGGGCGTGACGCCGACCGAGGTTGTGGCTGAGGCGGAGAAACTGTTGGCACTGAAATTACAAGCGCCGGCTTAGGACCTTTCAGAATTCGCTCTGGCGAGTCAAATAGCGTGGTTCTTCGAGAACCGGAACGGAGCGTACTTTAAAGTACGTTGAGCACCGGAAGCGCAGAAAACCGGGCTAGTTGGCGGCCAGAGTAGAATTATCAAAGGTCCTAAATAAACTGCACCTGGACGATCTCGTACCCGCGTGCGCCACCAGGCGCATTGACCTCGATGGCGTCGCCGACTTCCTTGCCGATGAGCGCACGGGCGATGGGCGAGGAGATCGAGATGCGGCCCGATTTCACGTCGGCTTCCTGGTCGCCGACGATCTGGTAGGTCTTCTTCTCCTCGGTGTCCTCGTCGACCAGCACCACGGTGGCGCCGAACTTGACCTTGTCGCCGCTGAGCTTGGTGACGTCGATCACCTCGGCGCGCGCGATATAATCTTCGAGCTCGTTGACGCGGCCCTCATTGAGGCTCTGCGCCTCTTTCGCGGCATGATATTCGGCATTTTCGGACAGGTCGCCATGCGAGCGCGCCTCGGAGATCGCCTCGATGATGCGCGGCCGCTCTTCCTGCTGGCGCCAGCGCAGTTCTTCCTTCAATGACGCGAACCCCTCGCCTGTCATCGGGACCTTGTTCATAGTGCCTGACCTTTCCTGCCGCCGCCCCCGCGTTTCGGGGGAAGCCTTGTCGTTGGGTATAAAAAGAAAACGGTCCGGCAGCCTCGGGCTAACGGAACCGTTTCACCGCAATTTCCCTGAATATAGCAATCTTTGCGGGCTTTTCACGCTCAAAAATCGGTTTTGCAAAAATCATCCCTTCTTTTGTCAGCGAAGGTGGCTGTGGGATGGAGCGAACAAAAACGGCCGCGATTGCTCGCGGCCGTTTCGAGACCATGAAACCCGATCAGCTTCTCATGAAATGCTCGATCTGCTCGGCCAGCATACCGTATTCGCGCGAACCCTTGCCGGTGCGCTTTTCGATCTCCGTCAGCTGCTGCTGGGCGCCGGCCAGGTCGCCGATCTGCAGATGCGCCTCGCCGAGATATTCGCGCACCAGCGTGTAATTGGGATCGATGCGCAGCGCTTCCTCGTAATAGCCGAGCCCGACGGTGACGCGGCCGGAATGGCGGTGCGAGTAGCCGAGATAGTTGAGGATGCGCGGATCCTGCTTGTTGGCGGCGAGGCTGAGCACGGCGATCGCCTCGTCATAGCGGCCCGCCATCGCCAGGTCATGTCCGGCATAGTAGATGCTGTCGTCGTCCAGCTTGCCTTCCTGGGGTGCGACGCATTTGTTCTTCTTCTTGTCCCAGACCATTCCCTTCTTGCATTGGGTGGTCGTATTGGTGTCGCCACCGCTACCGGCCGCAAACACCGGAACGGCAAAAAACTGCACGGCGACAAGCGCGGCGGCTGCCTGGATCAGCATTCTTTTATGCATGGAAAACCTCCTGAGGGTGTGACAATGCAACACTAACGCCAAGCGATCCGCGTTTCATCCCGGAAAAAGCCCGTCTGGAGAACATGAGGTGACGGATGCCGCAAATCCGGTATCATCGCCCTCGAATGAGACGGAGAGGGCCCGTGCAGCGGCGGCTTGACAAAGACTGGGATCTCACGATCGGCCCCGATACCGTGCGGCTGTTCATTCTCAAGGCCAAGGCGCTGAGCGCGGCCGTCAACGAGGACTATGCCGGCGGCGCCGAACACGAGGTCGAGTTCGACGGCGATAGGCATGACAACCACCACCATGACGGCCTTGCCGAGGAAAGCTCGGAAAACCTCACCGAGGAAGAGCTGCGCGAGCTGATCAACGACCTCAATATCGACGAGGCCGCCGAGCTGATCGCGCTGGCCTGGGTCGGCCGCGGCGACTACGACGCCTCGGAATGGGCCGAGGCGGTGGCGGCGGCGCGAGAGCGGGCCAACAAGCGCACGGCGAAATACCTGCTTGGCATGCCGCTGCTCGCCGACTTGCTGGAAGAGGGACTGGAAGCGATCGGCGCGTAACGCGGAGGTAACCGATTGTGATCGGGTCGAAGCGCCTGTCCAGGCAACTTCAGCCGACCGGCGCCGTTTCGTGGATGATGGCAAAGCTGAGCTCTTCCCGTAGATCCAGGATGATTGCATCGGCGATGGCCGTCACGGCTCTGCTGGTTATGCCGGCCGAGGCCAAACATCGTCACAAACATCACAGGCCGCTAAGCCCGCGCGTGGAGCAGCCGCTGACACAGCGGGCCGATCAGCCGCTGAACCCGCGAGGCAAGCGGCAGTCGAAAGCGCGGGCCAGGCAGCATCCGGCGCCAAATCCAGCGCCGCGGAAAACGCAGGATATCCAGCCATCCGCCGATGTTCCGGTGCCCGAGCCACGTCCGGCGGACACTCCAAAGGTTGACGCTCCAAAGACGCAAGACCGGAACGCTGGAGGTCCAAAGAGCGGCGAAGCGCCCGATCTGCTCAAGAACCCCGATCTGCTCAAGAACCCCGATCTGCTCAAGGACCCCGATCTGCTCAAGGACGAAGAGGCCCATCGGAAAAGCCAGACACCGCCCGAACCACCAGCCGAAACGGAAAGCGAGCCGGAGCCGCCAGCCGTGGTGCCAATACCGACGCCAAAGCCGGGCACCACGACGCCCGAGCCTCAGCCGCCGGCCGTCGCCCCTCAGCCGACGCCAAAGCCGGCCGATGCGGCCGACGAGGAGAAGATGCTGCCCGATCCACGCTCGGCCGATTTTCCCGCCGACAAGATGCCGGCGGAGGAAGTCGCCTGCCGCGAGCGCCTGAAGACGCTCGGCGTCGAATTCGAGGAGCACAAAGCCGAGAGCAACCCCGAAATCGGCTGCTCGATCCCTTACCCGATCGTGCTGAAGACGCTCGGCAAGTCGATTGCGATTGCCCCCGGCACCGAACTCAACTGCCCGATGGCCGAGGCAGCGGCGCGTTTTGCCGCCGACGTCATCCAGCCGGCGGCGAAAGCCGAGTTCGGCGCCGACCTGAAATCGATCGGCCAGGCATCGGCCTTCATCTGCCGGCCGCGCAACGGCACGCGCAAACTGTCGGAACATGCTTTCGGCAACGCGCTCGACATTGCCAGCTTTACGCTTTCCGACGGCAAGACGATCGAGGTTGGCCCGGCACCGCCCGAGAAGGACGGCAAATTCCTCGACGCAGTGCGCAAGGCCGCCTGCGGCCCGTTCAAGACCGTACTCGGCCCCGGCGCCGACGCCGACCACGCGCTGCATTTTCATTTCGATCTGGAGCCGCGCCGGCATGGCGGTACGTTTTGCCAGTGAGCGGAACCTCCGCCGCAATTCAGCCGCAGGCATGAACACGGGCGCTGAGTTTTCCTTTACCCTTGATCGTTAAAATGCCGGATATCCAGAATTAGGATTTCCGCCAATGGCCGGCACATTTCGCGCCGTTTTCCTCGCCGCCGCACGCCAATTGAAACCCGCTGCGTTGCTGGCCGCCAGCCTTGCACTTGCCGCGGTTTCGGCCTGCAACACCGGCAGCGTGCTGTCGTTGCAGCCTGCCGTCGATGTCGGCTCGCAGACCGCGGCCGTGCCGCAATATACGGGCATGCAGAAGCTTGTTCCGTCCAATCCCTATATGACGCAGGCCGCCTATCCACGCATGGATGAGCCGATGTCGCCGGTCGAGCAGATTCCAGCCAGCGAAGCCGATTGCCGCCAGCAGCTGAAGCGCCTCGATGTCGCCTACACCGATCTGGCGCCGATCCACGAGGGCCAGTGCGGCATCGACTATCCGGTCAAGGTCTCGGCCATCGGCGGCATCCAGATGAAACCCGCGGCGACGCTGACCTGCGACATGGCGGCCACCTTCGCCGCCTGGACGAAGAACGAACTCGTTCCCTCCGCCCGCTGGCGCTACTTCTCCGGCGTCAGGACTATCCACCAGGGCTCCAGCTATTCCTGCCGCAACATTGCCGGTGAAGGCGTGCTGTCGGAGCACGGCAAGGGCAACGCACTCGACGTCATGAGCATCGAACTCAACAATGGCGACGACATCGACGTGCGCAAGCCCGGGCTGTTCGCCTTCCGCACCCGGGGCTTCCTCAACAATGTGCGCGCCGACGGCTGCCAGTATTTCACCACCGTGCTCGGCCCCGGCTACAATTACGATCACCGCAACCATTTCCACTTCGACATCAAGAACCGCAAGAACGGTTATCGCGCCTGCCGGTAATGGCATGCCCCCTGCCAGCGGTACACGACTCCGCTAGAGTGACGCCCGGAAGGGGCGGACGACGGCACATGAGGCAGCAAAGTCTTCGGCGACGCATTGCGATCTGGGTACCGGCCTTATTGGCCGGGTATGTGGCGCTCGCCTATGTCGCCGCGCCGGAATTCTGGACATTCCGCGATCGCGGCTTTCGCAACCAGCGCTTCGAGATGGTCACCCACACGCCGCAAGGCATTCCCGGCGACCCCATCAATGTCGGCCTGGTCGGCACGGAGAAGGAGCTGGTGCACGCTTTCGCCATCGCCGGCTGGGACACCGCCGACGCCGTCACCTTGAGGACCGCCATCGACATCGGCGAAAGCGTCCTGTTTTCCCGGCCCTATCCCGACGCGCCGATGAGCCGCCTGCTGTTCGAGGGCCGCGCCCAGCAACTCGCTTTCGAAAAGCCGGTCGGCGACAGTGCCGACCGGCGCCACCATGTCCGCTTCTGGCGAACGGATACGGTCGGCGACGACGGAAGGCCACTCTGGCTGGGCGCCGCCAGCTTCGATCGCGGCGTCGGGTTGAGCCACGACACGGGCGCCATCACCCATCATATCGGTCCCGACCTCGATGCCGAACGCGACTTTGTGATCGGCGATCTCAATGCCGCCGGCCTGTTGTCCTCGACCAGCGACCTGGCAGGCATCGGCCCCACCCGGACCGGCCGCAATGGCGGCGGCGACCCCTATTTCACCGACGGCAAGGCAATCGTCGGCGTGCTGAGGTAGTTGCCGCGACCGGAGATCAGGCCGTGGTGATGACGATCTTGCCGAACGGCCCCTTCTCAAGATGCTCGAAGGCCCGCGGCACCTCGTCGAAACCAAAGATCCTGTCGATGACCGGCTTGATCGCCAGCGCCTCGATCGCCTGGTTCATCCGCTCGAAGGCCCGGCGGTGACCGATCGAAATGCCTTGCACGACAATCCGGTTGCGCAGAAAGGGCACGATCGGAAAGCTGAGCTCCATGCTGCCCAGGAGGCCGATGATCGACAGCCGGCCGTCGGCGGCAAGCGCGTCGAGCGAGCGCCGCGCATTGTCGCCGCCGACCATTTCGAGGATATGGTTGACGCCGGCGCCACCCGTCAGCTCGCGCGCCGCCTCGTCCCATGCCGGCCGGGCGCGATAGTTGATCACTTCCCATGCGCCGAGCCTCTTTGCCCGCTTGAGCTTGCCGTCGCTGCTTGACGTGACGATGGCGCGCAAGCCGAAGGCGTGGGCGAATTGCAGCGCAAACAGGGAGACGCCGCCCGTGCCCTGGATGAGAATGGTCTGGCCAGGCACAGGTCTTGTCGCCTCTGCCATGGCGAACCAGGCCGTCAGCGCCGCGATCGGCAGCGTCGAAGCCTCCGCATCGCCGAGCGATGGCGGCGCCAGTACTGCGGCATCCTGATGCAGGAGCAGGTAGTCGCTCAACGTGCCGGGCAGCGACGATCCCAGCGTGTGGTGATGCAGCACTGGCGGCGCATCGCCATCCGGCCAGTCGGCAATCACGTGCCCCAGCACGCGCTGGCCGGTCTTGAAGCGGCTGACACCGCCGCCGACCGCCACCACTTCGCCCACAGCATCCGATGTCGGGACGAACGGAAAGCCAAGGTCGGGGATCAGCACGCCATCGACGATCATCCTATCCTTGTAGTTCAGCGATATGGCCTTGATCCGCACCAGCAGGCCATGCGGTCCGGGCTCGGGAATCCTCCCTTCGGCCAATTCCAGCCTGGGCAGGCCGAAGCCGGTCATCCGCCAGGATCTGTTGATGTCGCTGCTCATTGCGTCTGCTCCCGATTGCATGGCCGATATTTACGCTGTTTCACTGTGGAAAAAAGCGCTTCTACGATCCATAATTGGCAACGAGTTGGTGCTCAGATTTCTACAATGGGAATAGATCGATGGAATCCGCGGATTTGCAAGGCATCGTCGCCTTCGTTCAAACGATCGAGGCAGGAAGCTTCACCGGCGCCGGAGAGCGGCTGCGCGTGACGAAATCGGCGGTCGGCAAATCGGTCGCGCAGCTGGAACAGCGGCTTGGCATCCGCTTGCTCAACCGCACCACGCGCAGCCTCAGCCCGACAAGTGAAGGCCTGTCCTATTATGAAGCCTGCGTCAGGGCACTGTCCGAGATCGAAGCCGCCCAGGCGCTGCTTGCCT
Organism: Mesorhizobium sp. B2-3-13; assembly: GCF_006442195.1. Taxonomy (NCBI): domain Bacteria; kingdom Pseudomonadati; phylum Pseudomonadota; class Alphaproteobacteria; order Hyphomicrobiales; family Phyllobacteriaceae; genus Mesorhizobium; species Mesorhizobium sp. B2-3-13. The sequence continues at coordinate 158,861 of NZ_VFVQ01000006.1, read as the reverse complement.
CGCGCCGGCAGGTGCCCTCGGGCCGGCTTCGGGTCGACCTGCCCTCGGCCTTCGGCCACCGCTGCGTGGCTCCCGTGCTGTTCGACATTTCCAGGCGATTTCCCGATCTGGCCATGGAGATTTCATTCAACGACCGCCGCGTCGACCTCGTCGAGGAAGGCATCGACCTTGCGATCCGCATGGGCGACCTCGACGACAGCCTGTCGCTCGCCGCACGCCGGCTCTATACCCAGCGTTCGGCCATATGCGCCGCCCCCGCCTATCTCGACAGAAACGGCAGACCCCGGACGATCGAGGATCTCGCCGGCCATGACCTGATCGGCTACACCCGCAACGGCGTCGCCCACGCCTGGAGCATCAGGCAGGCCGATGGCCATGTCGTGAAGTTCACGCCGCGGGCAAGGCTGGTGCTCGACAATGGCGAGTCGATGCTCGGCGCGGTCCTTGCCGGTTGCGGCATAACCTTCCTGCCGACCTGGCTGGTGGCGGACAGCCTCAGGAGCGGCACGCTCGAAATGGTGCTTGTGGACACGCTGGTCGAAAACATTTCCGTCCATGCCATCTGGCCGGTGACACGGGCCTTGACGCCCAAGGTGCGGGTCGTCGTCGACGCGCTGGTCGCGCATTTCTCATCGCCACCCTGGGACGCCGTCTGATCGCCCCGCATCCGCCGTCATCTTTCTAAAATGGTCGCCGACTATTTTCGAAAGCCGTGCGGCAATGCTATTGAGCCCTCATGCTATACGTTGAAATCGCCACCGTGGTCGTCCTCATCTGCGTGAACGGCCTTCTGTCGATGTCCGAACTCGCCATCGTCTCGTCGCGGCCGGCTCGCCTGAAGGCGATGATCGACCGCAACGTCAAAGGCGCCGGCCGCGCTTTGGCGCTTGGTTCCAATCCGGGCAAATTCCTGTCCTCCGTGCAGATCGGCATCACGCTGGTCGGCGTGCTATCGGGCGCCTTTTCCGGGGCCACGCTTGGCCAGAGGCTGGCGCAATATCTGGCTTCGACAGGCATCCGCGAGAACATCGCCGATCCGCTCGGCGTCGGCATCGTCGTGGCCATCATCACCTATGCCTCGCTGATCATCGGCGAACTGGTGCCCAAGCAGATTGCGTTGCGCGATCCCGAGCGGGTCGCGGCCCGCGCGGCCCCGGCAATGACCATCCTTGCCTCCGTCTCGGCCCCTCTGGTCTTCCTGCTCGATATTTCGGGCCGTTCCGTGCTCTGGCTGCTCGGCCATCGCGGCGAAAGCGAGGAAAAGGTCACCGACGAGGAGATCAAGATGCTGGTCGCCGAGGCCGAGCATCACGGCACCATCGAATCCGACGAGCGGCGCATGATCGCCGGCGTCATGCGGCTCGGCGACCGCGCCGTGCGCGCCGTCATGTCGCCGCGCACCGATGTCGACTGGATCAACCTGCAGTCCGACGAAGCCACGATCCGCAAGCTTCTGATGGACACCCAGCATTCGCGCCTGCCCGCAGGCGACGGCGGGGTCGACGCCATGATCGGCGTCATCCAGACACGCGACGTGCTGGCCGCGCTGCTCGGCGGCCGCGCGCTCGACCCGCGCAAATATGTGCGCGCGGCACCCATCGTGCACGACCAGGCCGATGCGCTGGACGTGCTGCAGAAGCTGAAGGAGAGCAACGTGCCGATGGCGCTGGTGCATGACGAATACGGTCACTTCGAAGGCATTGTCACCCCCGCCGACATTCTGGAAGCCATCACCGGCGTCTTCCGCTCGGACCTCGAGGCCGGCGAGGAAGAAAACGCCGTCCAGCGCGATGACGGCTCATGGCTACTCGCCGGCTACATGCAGGCCGACGAGATGGCCGAGGTGCTGGGCATCGACCTGCCGGAGAACCGCGACTACGAGACCGTCGCCGGCTATGTGCTGTCGCACATGCACCATCTGCCGGCGACCGGCGAATGCGTCGACGCGCAGGGCTGGCGCTTCGAGGTGGTCGACCTCGACGGCCGCCGCATCGACAAGCTGATCGCCACCCGCCTGCCCAGCGGCCACCGCGAGATGGCACGCTGACCGTTCAAATGTCCAAGGGGATCTACTGCTCCGCGAAAGCGCGCGCGAATGAATCGAGCATCGGCCGCGCGAGATACTCGAAAAAAGTCCGCTCGCCGGTGCTGATGAACGCCTCGACCGGCGTCCCGGGATAAAGTTGATCGCGCCTCACGCCGGGCGGCAGGTCGGCGGCAATCGTCAGTTTGGCGCGGAAATAGGGTTCACGCGTGGTCTGGTCGATGAGCCGATCCGCCGAAATCTGCGTCACGGTGGCTGAAACCTCTGGCGTGAACCGCGAGTTCAACGCGGACAATCGCAGTTTCGCCGGCTGGCCGACACGGACCTGATCGATGTCCTTCGGCCGCAGCTTCGCATCGACGACCAGGCCCGACGCAGTGGGCAGGATCTCCATGATTTTTTCGCCCGGGGCGATCACGCTGCCCTTGGAATTGTAGGTCGACGACACCACGATGCCCGCTACCGGCGCCTTGATCGTCGTGCGCCGCAGCACCGCCTCCGCCGCCCTGATCTGTTCGTCGACATCGGCCAGATTGGAGCGAACGTCGTCCAGTTTCGTCAGCGCCTCCTCGACGCGTTGCGTGGTCAGGCGCTCGGTCTGCTCCTGGCCTTCGACGATCTGGGTGTTGGCCGTCGCGAGATTGGCCTCCAGCGCTCCGGCTTGCCCGACGAGATCGGCTTCGCTGCGCAATAGCTGGGAGTATTCGGTACGATTGGTGAGGCCCCTGTCCAGCAAGCCGGTCTTGATGCCGAGTTCTTTCTTTACGACTTCGGCTTGTTGCTGAACGGCCTGTTTCTGGGCCTGTAACCCCGCCACCGACTGCCGGTGCATGGCGACCCGTTGTGCCAGGATCGATTTTTCCGACCGGAACCGGGCGAGCCTGGCGTCGAATTCCTTTTGCTGTTCTCGAATCAGGATCTCGAAATCGGGCTGGAAAGGTGCCGGCGCCGCTTCGGTGATTGGCGCCAGCCTGTCCAACCCGTCGCGTTCCGCCTCCAGCCGCGCCGCACTCGCCCTGAGCGCGATCGACTGTCTCGTCAGCCGGTTGAGTTCGGCCCGCGCGGCCGTTGGGTCCAGCACGATCAGATCCTGGGCCAGTTGCACGCGATCGCCTTCATGGACCAGCAACGCCTGGACGATACCGCCCTCGCGATGCTGGATCTGGATGTTTCCGCCGGTTGCCGAGATCGTGCCTTGCGTGATCACCGCTCCCGACAAGGGGGCGCTGACGGCCCAGTAGCCGAAGCCGCCCGCCAGCAGCGCTATGGCGGCATAGCCGGTAAGGGCCACGCGTCTTATGTCGGTGCGGGGCTGACTGTCCCGGGCGAGGCTCCGTGTCGTCATCTCAGGATCCGAAACTGCCACCCGCGCGGATCGTCGGGGCGAACGACCCGGTCACCACCGTGCTCTGCTGGACCGCCTTGCCGGTGACCGACCGCCGCAGCACCTCGCCGCTTGGACCGAAGGCTTCGATCATGCCGCCGCGCAAAAGCATCACGCGGTCGCAAGCAGCGGCGATCGAAGGCTGATGGGTGATCGCGACGACCGTGACGCCCGCCGTCCGCGCGGCCGAAAGCACCGCCTCGAGCGCGGCCTCACCGCTACCGTCGAGATGGGAGCTGGGCTCGTCGAGCACCAGGAACCGCGGATTGCCGTAGAAGGCGCGCGCCAGCCCTATTCGCTGGCGCTCGCCGCCCGACAGCGCCCTGTCCGACGGGCCGATCATGGTCTGGTAGCCATCGCGCTGCGCCAGGATCAACTCATGCACCTGGGCGCGCTTTGCCGCCTCGACGATCGCCCCGTCGTCCGCCTCCGGGTCAAAGCGGGCGACGTTTTGCGCGATCGATCCTGGAAAGAGCTCGACCTCCTGCGAGAGGTAGCCGATATGCTTTCCGAGCTGGCTTTCGTCCCAGGTCCCGAGGTCGGCGCCGTCGATCCTGATTGAGCCGCCGGTCGGTTGGGCGGCACCCACGAGCAACCGCGCCAGCGTCGATTTGCCGGCGCCGCTCGGACCGACGATGGCCAACGCTTCGCCGGCGCCGATCGCAAAGGTCAGCCGCTTGAGGAGGGGCTCCGTGCCGGGTCGGGCATTCGGCGCCATGAAGAAAACGTCCTGCGCGGAAATCGCGCCTGCCGGATCGGGCAGGATCAGTTTTCGCGACTCGGCCGGACGTGCCGCAAGCGCCTTTTCCAGCCGTGCCCACGCCCGCCGGGCGTCGGCGATCTGCCGCCAGGCGCCGATCAGCTGGTCGAGCGGCTGCAGCGCGCGCGACGACACCAGCGAAGAGGCGAAGATCATGCCGGCCGTCATCTGCCCCTGAAGCACCAGCCATGCGCCGGCGCCGAGGATCGCCAGTTGCAGCATCATGCGCAACGCCCGCGAGGCGCCGCTGAAGATCGCATTGGCGCTCGAGGAACGGTCATGGAAGGTGAGCGCCGCCCCTACGTGCCGTCCCCAGACCCGCGCGGCGTTCTCCACCATACCCATGGCGCGCAGCGTTTCCGCATTGCGGGCAAAGGCCTGTTCCGCCTGGCTGGCCAAGGCCGAACGCTCCGTGGACAAGGCATCGTTCCTGCCGATGGCAAGCTGGTTGGCCACGACCAGGAAAAGCAGAAGCACCGCGCCGGCGACCGTCACCCAGAACAGCACCGGATGGATGAGATAGAGCAAGGCGAGGAAGACAGGGGCGAAGGGCAGGTCGAACAGCACCGCCACGCCGCGCGACCTGATGAAGGCGCAGACCGAGGCGAGGTCGCGCAGCGGCGACAGGCCGCCGGCATATCTTGCGCCGAGCGAAACGGCGAAGGTACTGGCACCCAGCTTGCGGTCGACGGTCGCCGCGACGCGCTGCGTGTAAACGGCGCGGATCGCGTCCAGCAGCCCGAGGAAGGCGAGCGCGAGAACCGCGATGGCCGAAAGATAGACAAGCGTCTCGACGCTGGAGGACGGCAGCACGCGATCATAGACCTGCAGCAGGTAGAGCGGGATCACCAACAGCAGGATGTTGATCAGCAGCGAGAAGACGCCGACATCGGCGATGGCGCGCATGAAGACCGGCCGCAGGCCGGAGGGTCCAGTCATTTCCGCATTTCCCGCCGCTGCATGATCCCGAGACCTTACACGTGGCCCCCGAATTCGGAACCGCCGTGCTGCGTGCTGCTGGCGATGCTGTGCGTGGCGGTGCTGCTGGTGAGGTGCAGAGCGCTCGCCGGCGCGTTGTCCAGCGTATAGGCGCGGATGTAGTCGATCTTCATCTCGGCAGGCGTCGCCAGATGATCGGGAGGCGCGCCGGCAATGCCGCCGACCGCGAGATCGGCCAGCATGTACATTGGCTTGTGCATATCGGATGGCGTCGCCGTTTCCGCGACCTGGACACCGTCATAGGTCCAGACGAGCTTGTCCGGCGTCCACAGCACACCATAGGTGTGGAAGCCGGCGGTATCCATTGTATTCACCGTCAATGTCACCTTGGTGTGCGTTCCCGTTTCATTCGAGTGCGCCGTCATGATCAACGAGTTCGGGTCCTGTCCGCGCGTTTCGATCACATCCAATTCCGGCGGCCACGAGCCGTCTGCCGGCAGCAGCCAGAAGGCCGGCCAGGTGCCGGCGTTCTCGGGCAGGTCGGCGCGTATTTCGAAATAGCCGTAGGTCTGCGAGAAAGTGCTGTGTGTGTTGAGGATGCCTGACGTGTATTCGTAATTATTGATCAGCGGCTTTATGTCGGCCGGCGCCTGCGCGGCGGTGATGGTCAGCACGCCGTTGTTCACGCTGAACGGGTGGACGGAGCTCGTCGGCCCGTAATTGGCGTCGATGTACCATTGCAGCTCGCCATTGCTGGTCAATGTGCTGCCGTTCGCCGCCCCCCATGAGAAATTGGTATCCCATGTGCCACCCTGGGCATTGTGAAGATTGAGCGTGTTGAAATCGTCGCTGAAGGACAGCTTCATTCCGGACATGTCGATCGGCAACTGGAACTGGTTGGAATTCAGCTTGTCGACGGTCGTATCCTTGAACTCGAGGATCTCGCCGGATCCGAGGTTCAACAGCACGTTCGATCCCGCCTGGACCATGTTCGAGTGGATGGCGTCGAACGACCTGAAGCCATAGCCATTGAGGCGGACGGTGTCGGTGGCGGCAAAATTGGCAATCAGGTCGCTTCCGTTGCCTTTCGAGATGATGAAGGTGTCGTAGCCGCCGCCGCCGTCGATCAGAACGTCATTTCCCCGGCCGCCGTCCAGCGTCTGGTGCCCGGCCGTGGCGGTGATGATGTTGTCCAACCCATTTCCGAAGGCGTAGTTATTGGGGTTTGTGATGATGAGGTTCTCGACATTGTCGGGGAGCTTGTAGCTCATCCATGTGCTGATCGTGTCGACGCCTGCCCCGGCGGCCTCGGCCACCTTGTTGCCCGCCCCATAGAGGTAATAGATGTCATCGCCCGTGCCACCGTGCATCGTGACGTTGGCACCGCCTGCTCCCCAGAAGGAATCGTTTCCGGCGCTGCCATACATGTCCGGCCCGGCCCCTGTCGCTGAGTACCAGTGGTTGGACGTGCCGCTATAGGGAAGAGGAACACCCACGGCGTTGACGAAGAAGCTCATCGAATAAATCCTCCTCGCGGTGCCAGGCCAGCTCGAACCGTTCGATACGAACTTCGGATAGCCGCATTGGATCAATGCTGAAAGGAACGATATCGTTCCCGGGAATCATTACGCAATTGACCATAACATCGATCTTTCGGAAGACATATACTTATTATCCGTAAAGAGAGCGTCGGTTAACCGCAGCTATTTAGTAAAATTGTGTATAAACCAGAAATTGCAAAGGATCTACTTAGATGAAGGATCTACTTGGATGAAGGGTATCCACCCGGCCCATCGCTGCCTCCCTTCTCGCCGCCAGATCCTGCGGTGGGGCGGGAAGCTTACGCCCTCAGACAGCGGCTTCAATCGGCTCGGCAAGCCTGGGATTTGAACGTGCCGCGATCAGGCAACTGGCCACGATGAGGCCCGCTCCCGCCAGCGTGGTCCAGGTCACCGCCTCATCAAAGAAGAGGAAGCCAAGCGCGATCGCCCAGATGAAGGCGGAGTATTCCGTCGGGATCAGATACTGCGCTTCCGCCCGCGCATAGGCCCAGCTCATCAGGAATTGGCCGGCGAGCGACAGTGCCGTCACTCCGGCCAGCGGAAGCCAGAGCTCGCGCGGCAGGGCAATGGCGAGCCAGGGTGCGGCGAGACCGAGGATGACCGCCACGCAAAGGTTCTGGAACAGCATGATCTCGATCGGTTTGGCCAACAGCGCCTGCTGCCGCGCAAGGATCAAATTGTAGGCATAGAACACCGTCGACACCAGCACCGCCGCCGTGCCGAGCAAGGCATCCCTGGCATGGCTTGTCTGCCCGAACTGGCCGACGACGATGATTGCGACGCCCGCAATGCCGGCCAGCGAGGCCCAGATCGCCTGACGCTGGATTCGTTCGCCCAGCAGCAGCGCGGCCAGCAGCAGGGCGAACAGCGGCGCTACGAAACTGAGCCCGATCGCCTCCGCCAGCGGCAGTCTGGCGAGCCCCCAGAAGAAGGACAGCAAGACAAAGCCGACGACCGCGGCACGCAATGCGTGCAGCCTGAGCACGGAAGGCGTGGGCAGCGTGCGCGGCCCCGCCGACCAGCCGGCGCCCGCAACCACGGTCGCGAGCATGCTGCGCCACAGCACCGTGTTGTAGACGCCGACGGCGATGACCAGGACCTTCATGGCCGCGTCCATCCCGGACAGAAGGAAGATGCCGAGCGCGCAGACAAGCACCGGGACCATGGGAGAAACGGCGCCTGCCAGGCTGGATGACTTCACGAGGCCCCTCATGTGATGGATCGCAGCCGGATATATCAGGGCCGACCGGCGGGGCCAGATGGCAGCCCCGCCGATATGGCGGTCCAACCAAGCCGGCTTGTGGCCTGATTGGGGGCCCGACTACTAAGGACCCGAACCACTGTGGCCCTGAACTGCTGGCGACCTGAATTTTCTTGCCGCGCGTGTCGATTTCGACATTGCCCGCTCGTCATATGATTGAACCAACCCAACCCAGGAGAAAGACCATGCGGTTTATGATGCTGATGATCCCCGGCGGCTACGCGGACGCCGCGCCCGATGTCATGCCCGGCGCCGAGGCGGTGGACCGGATGATGAAATACAATCACGAGCTGAAGAAAGCCGGCGTGTTGCTGGCGCTCGACGGCCTGCATCCGCCATCCTCCGGGGCGCGGGTCAGCTTCAAAGGCGGCAAGCCTGTGGTCGTCGACGGCCCCTTCGCCGAGGTCAAGGAAGTTCTGGGCGGCTATTTGGTGATCGATGTACGCTCGCGCGACGAGGCCATTGAATGGGCCCGCCGCTGCCCCGCCGGGGAGAGTGACGTGATCGAAATCCGCCAGGTCTTTGAAATGAGCGAATTTCCCGAGGACGTCCAGAAGGTGGCGGACCGCCTCGGCAGCCTGAAGGATTGACCCCCAACGCAACCATCGAAGCCGTCTGGCGGATCGAGCAGCCGAAGCTCACCGCCAGATTGGCACGCACTCTCAGGGATGTCGGGCTGGCCGAGGAAATCGCGCAGGACGCCTTCCTGCTGGCGCTGGAGCGCTGGCCTCGCGACGGCATTCCGCGCAATCCGGCCGCCTGGTTGACGCAGGTCGCCAGGAACCGCGCGCTCGACCGGCTGCGCCGCACCACCATGATCGACGGCAAACATCGCGAACTCGCCGTAGACCTCGGCGAGCTGGAGCGCGGGATTCCCGACATCGAGGGGGCGCTCGACGAGGATATCGACGACGACCTTTTGCGGTTGATCTTCACCGCTTGTCATCCCGTCTTGCCAACCGAGCAGGCCATCAGGCGGAAGCCAGCGCCGCGTTCCGCCACGCCGCCCAATTGACCCGCAATGACAGGGAACGCGCCCTGCTGCTCGCCCGCGCCACGGCGCAGCCGATTGCGACCTTTAGCTGTCCGTTCGCCGCCAGTTGGAACCCGCTCGGGCAGGCTGGCCCTCAGCACGTCCGGTGACAGTTCACCTCCTATGCTCCGCCGCAACGCCAAGAGGTTTGGTTGGTGCGGCGCGGCGTTTCCAGCAGTTTCAGGCCAAGCCGCAACTTCTTTGCAAGAAACCCGCCAACAAAAAAGGGCGGCGCAAGCACCGCCCCGTAGCCTTGGGAGGACAATCCGATCCGGCGGATCAGGCCGCCTGGGCTTCCCCGGCGATAGCATCGGCGGCACGAGCGGCCTTCAGCACCTTGGCCCACCAGGCGACGTCATTGACCAGCGCGGTGGCGGCCTGGTTCAGGTGCTCGAGATCTTCGAGCTTCTTCTCGCCCTGGCGGACGGCAAGGAAATCGCCCCATGCGATATGGACGGCGGACTTGACCGGCGCCATCTGCAATTCGACGGCGTGGAGACGAAGCTGTTCGACAGCGCGCGAACCACCGACACTGCCATAGCCGACAAAGCCGGCCGGCTTCTTGTTCCACTCGTTGGCGGCGTAGTCGATGGCGTTCTTCAGCACGGCCGTCGGGCCGTGATTGTACTCGGCGGCAGTGAAGATGAAGCCGTCGAATCCGGCGACCTTCTTCTGCCAGCGCTGTGCGACTTCGTTCTGCGACGGCGCCCAGGCGGAAGACGCGACCTCATCGAAGAAGGGCAGCGGAAAATCGCGCAGGTCGACGATTTCGACATCGATATCGGCATGTGCCTTGGCGATCTTGGCGATCCACTGCGTCGGCACGTCGGCGAAGCGGGCGGCGCGCGTCGAACCGATGACAATGGCGATTTTGGGCTTGGACATAAGGGGCTCTCCTTGCGGGAATTTTTGGTATCGTTTGGATACCGGCGCTATATGTGATACTGACAAACCGGCGCGCAAGGAGGCACGTTTTTGTTACTGAGGCACCCGCATGACACCGAGGACTGCCGGGCCGTGTCGGAGATCCTGCAGCGCGTCGGCGACAAATGGACCGTGCTCGTGGTCGGCAAGCTTGGCCGCGGACCGCTGCGTTTCAACGAGTTGCGCGCGGCCGTAGGCGGCATCTCGCAGAAGATGCTGACCACCACCTTGCGCGGCCTGGAGCGCGACGGCTTCGTCACCCGCAAGGTGTTTCCGACCATCCCGCCACGCGTCGACTACGAGCTGACCGAGCTTGGCCACGAGCTGCTGGTCCCGGTCGGCGCGCTCGGCGAATGGGCCCGCAAGAACACCCAACGCGTTCAGTCGGCGCGCGCCAGATTCGACGAGATGCAAGCCTGAAACCCTTGCGCGGCAAGGAGGCCGGAGTTTCGCACTGAGCGGCGGTTCGTGTTTTAAGGCGAAGTCATGGTTCCCTGAACGAGAAGTCCTGGTTCGCCCATGGCGCTCAAGGTGTGCTCACGCGCGTGGCGGTGACCACATTCCAAAGGCAGCCGGTCAGGCTCTTCGCGCCATGGCCCCGCAAGGCGTCGAACTGCAGATCGTGCACGTCGCTGTCCGCTCCTTCACACCAGCCGTGTCACGCAGACAGGCGGTGTGCCCTAGGTCCTGTTTGACTTCGGCAGAAGCGGTTATGCCGAGCAGGCAGGCGAGCGCGGCGAGAGCCGCCGCAAGCCAGCCGTTCAATAGGTGTTGACGCATTGTCTTCCTCCGACGCCCGCAGAATTGGGCGTGGAGGCAACGGCAGGATGTCGCTGACCGCATCGCTCCGCTCGGGCGATGTTACAAATGTCCGGATTGGCGGTATCGAATCAGCTTTCGGCTGGAACGGCCTTCGGCTTGCCCTCGCCGTCCAGCGCCACCATGATGAAATCGGCGTGCGTGACTTTTTCCATCAGGTCGGAGAGATAGCGCTGCGCCCAGGCCTCGACCTTGAGCGTCATCGAGGTGCGGCCGACGCGTTCGACATGGGTGTAGATGCACAGCGTGTCGCCGATCTTCATCGGCTTGGCGAAGGACATCTCCTTGACCGCCGCCGTCACCACGCGACCCCTGGCGCGCTCGGCGGCGCGGATGCCGCAGGCAAGGTCCATCTGCGCCATCACCCAGCCGCCGAAAATGTCGCCCGCGGCATTGGCGTCCGAAGGCATGGCCAGCGTGCGCAGCGTCAGGTCTCCGATCGGCCGTCCGTCCGCGTACTGCACCATGGGCAGAATCCTTAAGCAGTGATGGTCATCGATCCCGTATCGCCGCTACAGGAATAGGTCAACGCGCGGCGGCTACTGATTCCTCGCCCCAAGGCCATCGGCTACCCTGGCATTCGCCCGATTGTGCCTGATTTTCAGCGGCTTCGGGTATCAGAAGGAACGCGGTTCCCCGAGATCGCACCCCTCAAAAATAACGTGCAAGGTTGGCGCGGATACGGTCGAGAACCGTGTCCCCGGAGGTGTCGGGAACGAATGCCTTGCCGGTGATCGCCTCGTAGGCCTGGGCATAGACGCTGGAGGCCTGTTCGATGATCTCGTCCGGAATCCTCGGGATCGGGTCCTTGTAGGGATCGCAGCGCGCCGTCACCCACGAGCGAATGAAATCCTTGTCGAAGCTCTCCGGTCGCGTGCCATCAGCCAGCGCCTGTTCGTAACTCCTGGCGATCCAGTAGCGGCTGCTGTCGGGCGTGTGGATTTCGTCCGCGAGAATGATCGTCCCGTCCTTGTCGGTACCGAATTCGTATTTTGTGTCGGCCAGGATCAGGCCGCGCTCTGCGGCGCGCGCCTGGCCGCGGGCGAACAGCTTCAGGGCGTAACTCGAAACTGTGTCCCACTGCTCCTGCGTAAGAAGACCCTGCCCGATGATCTCGGCCCTGGACAGCGGCTCGTCATGGCCCCCATCCGCGGCCTTGCTGGTCGGCGTGATGACCGGCTCGGCCAGCTTCTCATTGTCGCGCAGGCCGTCCGGCAGGCGCATCCCGTACATCTCCCGTTCGCCGCGCCGGTAGCGGGTCAGGATCGAGGTGCTGGTGGTCCCGGCCAGATAGCCGCGCACGACGATCTCGACCGGCAGGATGTCGAGCCTTGTGCCGACGACGACATTCGGGTCGGGATATTCCAGCACATGGTTCGGACAGATATCGGCCGTTTCCTCGAACCAGTACCGCGCCGTCTGCGTCAGGATCTCTCCCTTGAACGGGACCGAGGTCAGGATGATGTCGAACGCGCTGAGACGGTCGGTGGCGATGATGATGCGCCTGCCGTCGGCAAGGTCGTAATTCTCGCGGACCTTGCCTTTGTAATAGCCCGGCAGTTCGGGAATGAAAGCATCCGACAGGACACGCATGGGTTCTCCTGCCTTGCGCAGAGTGGCCGATGCCCTCGCATAGTCCGTCGACCCCATACATATCAAGCGTGATTGTCGGTATTCCCGGCAACCCGGCTGGATATACCAGTCGCTTTTTTCACAACCGATGCCGGAAGGCCCGGCGACTTGGCGGACCCGCCGCGCCTAGGTTGGTGCCACATTCAGGAGCCACCGACGTCCACCATGCAGACCTACGATTTCATCATTGTCGGCTCCGGCTCGGCCGGCTCGGTCCTGGCCGACAAACTGTCGGCCTCGGGGCGCTTCTCGGTCCTGGTGCTGGAGGCCGGCGGCAGTGACCGGCGCTTTTACGTGCAGATGCCGCTCGGCTACGGCAAGACCTTCTTCGATCCCGCCGTCAACTGGAACTACAAGACCGAGCCGGATCCCGGCCTCGGCGGCAATGTCGATCACTGGCCGCGCGGAAAGCTGCTTGGCGGCTCGAGTTCGATCAACGCCATGGTCTGGATCCGCGGCGCGCGCGAGGATTTCGACGACTGGCGCGCCGCCGGCAATCCCGGCTGGGGCTATGACGATCTGTTGCCGGCCTTCAAGGCGCTCGAGGACAACGAGGCCGGCGCCGACCGATGGCGCGGCACCGGCGGCCCGCTGCACATCAGCGATACAGCCAGCGCCGTCCACCCGTTGACCAAACGCTATCTCGCCGCCGGCCAGCAGGCCGGACTGCCGCTCAATCCCGACTTTAACGGCGCCGCCCAGGAAGGCGTCGGCATCTACCAGATCTCGACCAAAAACGGCCGTCGCATGTCGGCCGCCCGCGCCTTCCTGCGCCCGGCGATAAAGCGCGCCAATGTCCGCGTGGAGACCAATGCGCTGGCAAGCCGCATCCTGTTCGAAGGCAGGCGCGCCGTCGGCGTCGAATATCTGCGGAACGGCCAGACCAAGACGGCCCACGCCGGCCGTGAAATCATCCTGTCCGCCGGCTCGATCAACTCGCCACAGCTCATGCAGCTCTCCGGCATCGGCCCGGCGGCGCTGCTCAACGGGTTGGGCATCCCGGTCGTTCATGCCAACGAGAATGTCGGCGCCAATCTGCAGGATCATGTCGGCATCAACTACACCTTCAAGGGCAAGCTGCCGACGCTCAATCAGATCCTGCGCCCCTGGTGGGGCAAGCTTTTGGTCGGCATGCAGTACATCCTGACCCGCTCCGGCCCGCTGTCGCTGTCGATGAACCATGGCGGTGGCTTCTTCCGCACCGACCCGGCGTTTTCCCGGCCCAACATGCAGCTCTATTTCCAGGCCTTCTCGACGCTCATCCCGAAGAACGGCGAGCGGCCGATCCTGACGCCGGATCCGTGGCCGGGCTTCTCCATCGGCCTGTCCAACTGCCGTCCGTCGAGCCGCGGCGAGATCATGATCCGCTCCAGCAATCCGCTGGATTATCCCAAAATCGTCGCCAACGCCTACTCGACCAACGCCGATGTCGACGAGATGTTGGCGGCGGTGAAATTCGTGCGCAAGATCGCCTCGATGCCCGCCATGGCCGAGATCATCGCCGAAGAGGTGTTGCCCGGCCCGTCGATCCAGTCCGACGCCGACCTGATTACCGATTTCAGGAAGCGCTCCGGCACGGTCTATCACCCGGTTTCGACCTGCCGCATGGGCCCCGACCCCTCGCGATCCGTGGTCGATCCGCGCCTCAAGGTGCACGGGCTCGAAGGCTTGCGCGTCATCGACGCCTCGATCTTTCCCGATAACATCACCGGCAACACCAACGCTGCCTCGGTCATGACCGGGTGGAAGGGCGCCGAACTGGTTCTGGAGGACCACACATGAAGATCACCGACGTCAAGACATGGGTTGTCGGCAACCCGCCACCCGGCATCGGCGGCAAGTATTTCATCTTCGTCAAGCTCACCACCGATGGCGGCGTGGTCGGCTATGGCGAGGCCTACAACGCCACCTTCTCCGCCCATGTCACGGCCAAGCTCGTCGAGGACATGGCCGAGCGCTATCTGATCGGCCACGATCCCCACGACATCGAGAATTTCTTCCGCCGCGCCTATTCCTCCGGCTTCACCCAGCGCCCTGACGTGACCGGCATGGGCTGTTTTTCCGCACTCGAAATGGCTTGTTGGGACATCGTTGGCAAGGAAGCCAACAAGCCGGTCTACAAGCTCCTTGGCGGCCAGGTGCACGAGACGCTGCGCTCCTACACCTATCTCTATCCGCACACCGGCAGCGTGCATTCCGAGGACGCGCCGGATGGCAGGAATGTCTACAACGACCCGGAGATGGCGGCGGCCTGCGCGGTCGAATATGTCGAGCAGGGATTCAATGCCGTCAAGCTCGACCCGGCCGGCCCCTACACCGCCTTCGACGGCCACCAGCCGCGCCTCATCGACATCGACGTCTCGACCCGCATGATCAAGGCGATCCGCGAGGCGGTAGGCACCCGCGCCGACATATTGTTCGGCACGCACGGCCAGTTCACCGCATCGGGCGCGCTGCGCTTGGCGCGCGCCATCGAACCCTATGATCCCTTGTGGTTCGAGGAGCCGGTGCCGCCTGACATGCCCGAAGTGATGGCGCAGGTGGCGCGTGCGACTTCGATTCCGATCGCCACCGGTGAGCGGCTGACCACGAAATCCGAATTCGCGCGAGTCATCGAGAACCGCGCCGCCACCATCCTGCAGCCGGATCTCGGCCGCTCCGGCGGCATTCTGGAGACCAAGAAGATCGCCGCCATGGCCGAGGCTTATCACATCCAGGTCGCGCCGCATTGCTATTGCGGGCCGATCGTCGGTGCCGCCAACATCCAGCTCGCGGTGACGCTGCCGAATTTCCTCATCCTGGAATCGCTGAAACAGTGGGACGGTTTCCACGCCACGCTCTTGAAGAAGAAGATCGAATGGCAGGACGGCAATGTCATCCCATCGAAGGAGCCTGGGCTCGGCGTCGAGCTCAACGAGGCGGTCTGCGATGCCCATCCCTATACCGGCAAGGACCTGCATCTGCAGATGATGCAGACACCGTTGATGCCGTGAGCGAAAGCTACGCCTTCATCGGCCTTGGCCATCTCGGCGGCAACCTTGCCGCCAGTCTGATCCGCAACGGCTTTGTCGTCACCGTTGTCGACCGCGATCCCACCGCCGTCGAGCGCCTCGTCGCGCTCGGCGCCACGGCCGCCAACAGCCCGGCCGAGGCCGCTGCCCGCGTCGGCAATGCCATCACGTGCCTGTCCTCGCCGAAAGTCAGCGAGGCGGTGCTGGCTGGTCCGGGCGGGTTGCTGGAAGGTCTGCCCAAGGGCGGCACCTGGATCGAGATGTCGACCAACGGTCGTGACGAGATTTTACGGCTTGCCACCCTCGCCTCGGCCCAAGGCGTCGAGACGCTGGAATGCCCGGTCACCGGCGGCGTGCATCTGGCGGCGGTCGGCAAAATCACCGCGCTGGTCGGCGGCGACGCCATCCTCTACGAGCGCCACCGCCCGGCCATCGAAGCTATGTGCGCGAAGTCGTTCCTGATGGGCCCGATCGGCTCGGCGGCGGTGATCAAGGTCATCACCAACATGCTGGCCTTCATCCATCTGGTCGCCGCCGGCGAGGCGCTGATGCTGGCCAAGCAGGGAGGGCTCGATCTCGCGCAGAGCTACCACGCCATCGTGGCCTCCTCCGGCAACAGCTTCGTGCACGAGACCGAAAGCCAGTTGGTGCTGAACGGCTCCTATGACATCGGCTTCACCATGGACCTGGCATTGAAGGACCTTGGCTTCGCGCTCGCCATGGGCAGGGATTTCGGCGTTCCGCTGGAGCTCGCATCGCGGGTCGACGCAATCTTTCAGCAGGGCAAGGCTGCCTATGGCGGCGACGCCTGGTCGACCCAGATCGTCAAGCTGCTGGAAGACGCGGTCGGAACCGATCTTCGTGCGCCCGGTTTTCCGGCCAAGCTGGAGATTTGAGCAACATGAGCCAGCAAATGAAATCAATGCGTTGGGCAAGAATCTAGAATCATAGCCGCAACAACTTGAATCAGAGCTGCAACATCTCGACTGGTTTCCTGAGCGAGAGTTTCGATCGGATTGCATACCACGGCGATTGGCGAAAACACCCTCCACGCGGTACATCAAGGCGTTGCAACGGTGCTGTTCCGCCGCGGGCGCTCTACCCCTCCGGCAACGCCTCGCTTCAATATCTCAGCATCAACGCCCCGGGCAGGATCTCGAAGGTCGCCGGTATGCGCCCCGGCGACTCGCCGTCGATATCGACCAGCGCGCCGTTCTTTTCCACATCGCCGAGCGGTTCGACCACCACCTTCCTGCCGCGCAGGATGGTGATGGCGGGATGGTTGCGATGCCTGCCGCCATAGAGCAGCCTGATATCCCAGATCAGCTTCAGCTTGCCGGCCGCGCGCAGGATGACGATGTCGAACTGCCCGTCGGTCAGCTCCGCATCGGGCGCGATCATCATGCCGCCGCCGAAGAATTTGCCGTTGGCCACCGCCACCAGCGCCATCCGCGCCTCGACCGGCGTGGCGTCGTCGACGGTGATCCGTACGTCCTGGAAGCGGTAGCGGATGAACTCGACCACCGTGCGCCACAGGAACAGCGCCTTGGCCGACATCCTGCCCTTGCGTTTGTCGGCATTGACGGCGCGGTCGGTGGCGCCCGACAGGCCGAGGCTGGCGATGTTGATGAAGTGCCGGCTGGCCAGCGCGCCATGATCGTCGACATAGCAGATGCGGCCGGCATCGACCGCCCTTGCCTTGGCGTCGGCGATCCGTTTCAGCGTTGCGTCGATCTCCTTCGGCAGGCCGAGGCCGCGCGCGAAATCGATGCCGGCGCCGCACGGCAGCAGGCCGAGTTCGGCTGTCCTGCCGCCCTCCTCGCGGGCCTGCAGCAGGCCGTCGGCCACTTCGCTGGCCGTGCCGTCGCCGCCGGCCGCGATCACCAGGTCGAAGCCGTTTGCCGCGAGATCGAGCGCCAGCCGTTCGGCGTCGCCCTCGGCCTGCGTCTCGCGCAGTTCGAAATCGCCGAAGTGCTTTTTCAGCGCGGCGGCGACATCGGGCCAATGCCGTTTCAGCCGGCCGCCACCGGCAATCGGATTGAGCACCACCCCGACCTTCACTACGCGTCCTCCCCCGGAAGGCGCCGGACATGCCGCGCCCGATCCTTTGCCGGCCCCGATCTTAGCCGGCCCCGATCGTAGCCGGCCCCGATCTTAGCCGGCCCCGATCTTAGCCGGCATTGAAACCCGCGCCTGTCGGCAGAGCAAGGGGGCACCGTCGGTTCGTTCGCCGAAAAGCGGGGCAGGCTGTCTAAGGCCTTCGCGCCTGAATTTCCCTAGCTTCTGGCATCGGTCCCCGATAATCCCGCTATCCACAGGGGCGCGGCCATTCCCCAAACCCCTTACCCGGCGTAAGTTCAACCCATCTCAGGCGGCTACCGATCATCAAGCCGAAAGGCGAAGTGAAAGGCGGATTTCCTGAGGCCCGTACGGCCCGAAGCGAGAGCAGGCTTGCCTGTTCGAGGGACGGAAGCCGAGACCTACGGGGCCGCGGAAAGCGTGCCAACGCCGACGGCGGACCGATGCTGCCATGAAGGACGGCAAAAACCTTCGATGGCACGCAGGGCAAAGCCCGCAAGGGCCAAGACCGGCGTGGTCTGGAACGGACGTCGCCCTCGGGCGGCTTCTGGCAGGACCGTCAAAATCAAGGCCGGCATGGCGCGACGACTTTACGGAAGTTGCTGCCGCGACCGTGTCCTGATCTGACAGGGAGGCGCTGGGAGAAATCCCGGCGCCGACTGTCTTTTGGCTCTCCCACACAATTGTTGCGGTGTTTCCGGTTGGGGCTGCAACCGGAAACAAAATCAGCTAACGTTCGACGTCAATTGAAGGGGGATACTTCATGACATTGATCCAGAAGCTTGCCGTCGCCTATGCATTCCTGTTCTTCGCTGTCGTGGCCATCGGCTACATTCCGGCCTTCAACGATGCCGGCGGCAATCTGTTCGGCCTGTTCTCGCTGCAATGGTATGACGACCTGCTGCATGCCTTTTCCGGCGTCTGGGCGCTGGCCGCCGCCTTCATCTCGCACCGCCAGGCGGTGTTCTATTTCAAGCTGTTCGGCTCGGTCTATCTGTTCGACGGCGTGCTCGGGCTGATCACCGGCTCCGGCTGCCTCGATGCCGGCATCTTCATCAACGGCTTCCGCTCCCTCAACGACATTGAATTCCCCACCCGCTTCTTCGCCAACCTGCCGCACATCGTCATCGGCGGCATCGCCGTCTATATCGGCTTCTGGCTGTCGAAGCGCATCTACGACCACTTCGCCACGGCCTGACCGGCCATGGCCCGCTTGATAAAGCGCCTCATCAAGGCGATCCTCTGGCTGATCGTCATCGTTATCCTGATCCCGATCGCTGGGCTCGCCTATGGCTTCCTGACGACGCCGTCGCTCGACAGGACGCCGCTGCCCGGCATTGCCGACGGCGCGCCACCCAAGGCGCTGGCCGACAAGGTGCGCGCCGAGATCCCCGGCTACCAGCGGCCGGAGGAATCGACCTTCCTCACCTATCCGGAATGGGCGATCGTCTACGCCGCGCGCGAATACGCCGGTTTCGTCGCCAAGGACCAGCCGAGCGGCTTTCCCTATTGGTCCTATGTCGGCCGCTTCTGGCAGGATTACGCGACGGTGATGCGCGCCAGTTCCCCCTACAAGTTCAACTATGCCAACCACCAGATGCTGATCATCATCGGCACCAGCCACTCGATCGAGCATATATTGCAGTGGGCCTACGAAAACACGGTCGGCCGCATCACCGAGGCGGCATCGGGCAAGCGCACCGCCGCCGACATCTACCAGGCCAAGGTGGCGGCGGATTATGCAGGCTTTCTCGACCAGGTGCCGTGGTACCAGTTTCCCTATGCGCAAAAGCGCGCCGGACTGTTTGCCGTGCAGCCGGCGCCTGGTGACAGTTCCATCCGCACCAGCGAACGCAAGCTCGCCTTCGGCCTCGCCGACACCATCAAGCAAGGGTATGCCGACCTCATCAAGAAGGCGCTTGCCGCGACTTCCGACCTGGCCTTCCTCGATGTCCATGTCTGGGCAAAGGGGCCGGTCGGCGAGGCCACCCGCGACGAGCCCGACACCTTGCTGGAACGGGACCTGGGCCCGGACGGCACCATCTTCGTCACCAAGCGATATCAGGTCTTCACCGACATGATCCCGCGGCTGATCGACAAGGGTGTCTCCTTTGTCGAGATCGGTGGCAATGACGAGATCATGGTCACGGTGCTGTCAACCGATTCGATCGCCGTCCCCGAAGGTATGCGCATCCTGTTCAGCTATCCGCTCCCGGCGGATCCCTCGACGCGCCGCACCGGCATGGTCGTGGCCGTGCGCAAGCTGCATCTGGTGTTGCCATCGCTGATGAAGGCCGGAGCCGGGCTCGAACACGTCTACGACTATTGAGGCGACAGTCCTGCCATGCGTCGACTGATCCGGATTGTCGGCTGGCTCGCGCTCACGCTGGTCGTGCTGGTCATTGTGACGCTCGTCGGCTTTCGCGCCGCAGCGGCTTTTCGCGAGACCCTGTCGCCGCGGGAAGCGGCTCCGGCGGGAGCATTGTTCGCGACGGTCGACGGGCTGAAGATGCACTACCAGGTCTGGGGACCGCCGGACGGATCGCCCCTGCTTTTGTTCCACGGCACGGCATCGTGGGCCGAGACCTACCGCGATATCGCAGCGCCGCTGGGTGAACAGGGCTTCCGCGTGATCGCCGTCGACATGCCGCCCTTCGGTTATTCGGAAAGACCGGCCGACCAGGACTATTCGCGCGCCGCTCACGCCAGGCGTGTCCTTGGCTTTGCCGACGCGCTCGGCCTTCGGCATTTCAGCGTCGGCGTCCACTCTTATGGTGGTGGCGGCGTGATCGAAGCCGCCTTCTCGGCTCCGAATCGCATCGATGCGCTGATTCTGCTCGACGTGGCGATTGGCCTCGGCCAGACCGAGGCTTCGGCCCTGCCGTTCGCATCCCTCCTGAAAAGGGACTGGCCACGCCAGCTTCTGACTGCCTCGACCTTCACCAATCCGCTCATGACCCGGTTCGGCTTGCGCAAATTTATCGAGAACGACGATCTCGTCACGGCGGAGCGCATCGCCATCTACACGCGCCCGCTGAACGTCAGGGGCACCACCAATGCCGTTGGTCATTGGCTGTTCAGCGGCCTCTACAATGACGAGCGGAAATCGCTTGCCGCCAACAAGGCGAACTATCGCGCCTTCACGCCGCCGGTTCTCGTCATCTGGGGGCGAGAGGATTCGACCACGCCGCTGGCCCAGGGCGAAGAGATCGCCTCGCTGTTTCCACACGCCGAACTGACCGTCCTCGATGGTGTCAACCACATCCCGCAGGTCGAGCGCCCGCATGACGTGGTGCGGCTGATCGCCAATTTCCTCAAACGGACCTTGCCGGGCACTGGGTAGGCACGCGCCGCCACGCACATTCCACGGTCGAAGCCAAAATCCCGCCTTGTTCGCGCGCAATGGAGAATGCATGTCGCCTGGAACGCGACATGCGCCTGACTGGGTTGCCGGGGGGCATCTCGAAGGGACGAGACCGTGATCAAGACCGCCCTTGTCGCCATGACTATCGTCGGCTGCGACTGCGACGCCAAGCTGTGCGAATATATCGGCGAGACGCCGGCCAAGTGGTCGACCATCGCCGATTGCGAAGCCGCGATGAAAAGCCAGATCCTGCACGAGCGCAATTTCAACTATCCGCTGGTGTCCGGCATCTGTCGCGCGAAAGGTTCGGCGTCCTCATCGCACCTGGCCGCGATCGCGTCGGGCCCGGAACTGAAGCCCGCCAGCCGGATCGTCAGAACGGAAAGCCCGCTGCCGCCGGAACTCAGCCATCGGCCGAGCGTCCCGGTCGGATCGCCCACGACGGCCCTGGACGCGGCCGCTGCGCGCCCCGTCGCCTATGAACAGGTGGTGGATGGCGGCACCGGCGTGCTCTACCGCACGAAGAATGGCTACGCCGTGGTCAAGACCGATCTCGGCCGCGCCGTCTCGGCAACCGCCGACGCGGCAAAGCGCTCCGTGAACTGGCTGGCCGGCCTGGTGCCGGGCAAGCTGTAGGCCTCGCCTACATCTTCAGCTTCAGGCTCTGCCAGAACTTGTCGATCAGCGGCTTCTCGGTCGCCGCGTCCTCGCCCGCGACACGCGTAATGAACAGCAGTCCCTGGTCGGCGAGACCGTAGCCGACGATCTCGAAATAAGCGGTGTCGGTGCGGGTCTTCACCTCGGCGGTGATGCCGGTCAATTCCTTGCCGTCCGCGAGCTTGCGCGTCGTCGGCTGCTGCGTCAGCTTGGCACCTGCCTTGACCGATTCCTTCGTCATCTCCTGCAGCATCAGCTGGTTCAGCGACACCGGGTTCATCTTGCCGTATTCCTGCACCACGACGATCGTGCCCAGCGCCGAGGCCATCAGATATTGCGTGATGTTCTCGCCGAGATCGGTCTTGGTCACCGAAATGCCGCTCGGATGGTTGAAGGAGAAACTGTCGCCGGAAAAGGTCGCGAAATCGTTCTTGTCGAGCTTCACTTCGACCTGTTTGCCGTCCGGCAACGTCACATGGGCGCTCTCGCCGGCATCGATATCAACCGCCTTGCCGTCGATCGTCAGCCTGAAGGCTTTCAGGTCTTCAGCGCCGGCCGGTCCGGGGCAAAGTGCGACGAAGGCGAACACCGCCGCCGCTGATCCCATCCGCATGGAATTCTCCTCTGACTGCTAAACCGTCCCGCTCAGCGCCTTGATGGCACGGTAGAAGGTCGAGGAAAACAGTTCCGTCGGGTCATAGTGGCGCTTTACCGCCAGGAAAGCCGGCAGCTCGGGATAGGACGCCAGCAGCTCCTTGGCCGTATAGTGCAGCTGGTAGGGCAGGAAGAATCGCCCGCCATGCTTGATCGTTAGGTCGATAAGGGCCCGCGTCAGCGCGCGCATCCTGGTATTGCCATCGGCATCGGCGGGCTGGTTGATATAGAGCACCAGCGAATAGGCCGGCTCCGGCGCATAGGTCAGCGCCACGTCCTCCTTGTGGACGATGCGCACCGAGGCGTTGAGCACCGGCAGATCCTGGTTGCGCAGGATCTCGCGCGCTTCCGCGATGAATTCGACATAGGCGGCGCGAGGAATAAAATATTCGTGCAGTATGTCGGTCTCGCTCATGAGGTCGTTGAACAGATACGGCACCGAATCGTGCATCGGGTTGTTGCGGGTGACGAGACAGGCCTCGCCCTCGGCAAGCGCGGAGGTACGCGGCACCGTGCAGCTCTCGAATTTCGGCTCCAGCGTCTTTTCGGTGAACCATTTCAGTTCCTGGAACGCACTGCCCCATTTGGCCATGTTCATGATCGCCCGCTTCAGGCCGACGCCATCGGGCTCGCCGAGCGCCGGCTGGTCGGCGGGCGGCTGCTCCGCCACCTTATCGTAGCGGTAGACGATCATGTCCTCGAGGAAATTGCCCGGCGCGGTCGACAGATGGCCGTAGAACAGGCCGATGTCCTTGTTCGGCTCCAGCACCTCGGCAAAGAATTTCGGGAAATCGTCGGACTTGATGATCTCGCGCGAGGTGCGGTAGACGGCATTGTCGACGATATCGAGCGTCGCCTCCAGCACCACGCCGAACAGGCCGTAGCCGCCGACGACATGGCGGAACAACTCGCTGTTGTCGGCTGGCGAGCAGGTGGTCACCGAACCGTCGGCCAGCATCACCCGCATCGAGCGGATCGAACCGGCCACCGAGCCTGCCTGATGGTCCATGCCATGCGCGTTCACCGACAGCGAGCCGCCGACCGAAAAGATGTCGGTCGACTGCATCGCCTTCACCGCGAAAAGCGGATGCAGCATGTTCTGGATGTCGTGCCAGCACGCGCCCGGCTGCAAGGTCATTGTCTTGGCCGCGGCGTTCACCGTGACTTTGTTGAACTTTCTGAGGTCGAGAACCAGCGCATTGTCGTCGAAAGCATGCCCGCCCATCGAATGGCGGATCGCCGCCAGCGACACTTTCAGCCCGGTGGCGCGCGCGAAGGCCAGCGCCCTGGCGATGTGCTCTTCCTCGCTGACCTCGACCATGCCGTAGACCGGCGTCCTCGACAGGCCGCTGGCGTCGTTGATGTCGCCGCCTTTTGCCAGCCAGGGCAGCGACGGATCGAAGGCCGGCGGGCTGGCGATCGGCTTCAGCGGCAGCGCGACGCCGTCTATATCGGCGATGCGTCCGGTGTTCTTCGGCCCTGACGGGCCACGCGCCAGCCGCGCCACGGTGGTACCACCCCACAGTACCGCGCCGCCGAAAACAGCCGCCCCCAGCAGCAGCCGCCGCGACAGGCGAAATCCCCTTTGTTCCTCGGCCATGCGGATCCCCCGTCAGCCAAGGAATAGCGCGGCCTTTTGGCAAAAACCATAGCGGCGCTGCCGGAACGGCGTTTTACCACCGTCGTCGCCTGGCGGTGAGTGCCCAAGGTAATGAAAATGGCCGGTCCCCGAAGGAACCGGCCAGATTGGAGCAGGGTCTCAAAAGTCCGGTCAGCAGTCGCTATGAAGCCTTCTTGATCGACGTCACCATGCCGGTCTTGTCGTCGACGGTCACCGCCACCTTGGCCCCAACCTTCAGTTTCCCGACCGACGCATCAGGCGACAGCTGGTAGATCTTGCCGTCGTCGAGGGTGACCGACTTGGTTGTCGGATCGACCGCCTGGATGGTGCCCTGAACGGTCGCGGCATAGGCCGTGCCGAGGAAGGCGAGCAGAGCGGCGGTGGTTGCGAGGGTCTTCTTCATGGATAGCACTCCGTGCTGTTTCGGTTTTCCGGTACCGCTTGGGAGAGAGCAGCACCGAACGGCCCGAGACTGGAACGAGACAGCCATCATCGGCAAATCACGTTGGGTGAATTTTCGCAAAGGATATCATAGGCTTAATTCCGACATATTGTCCGCGGCCGACATCATTTCAGGCCGCTTCGGTTCCTCCGGCGAGCGCATTTCTGTTCGCGAAAAGAGTCGTTTAGACGGATTGTGGCGAGCGGTAGCGATCACGGCGCGGCCGCCGCAATCCGTCTCGACCAGCATCACGAAACAGACGGCCGAGCGGTTATCGATACACATTTTGTGTCATGGATCAGTTCAGATCGCCAATTGAAACGGACGAAACTCGCGCTCCGGTTGCAAATCTGGAACGGATGCCGGATGGTGCGCCGTTACCATGAAGGGGGCCTTTCCATGAAGCTTGCAGTCCGATCCATGATGTCCTTGATAATGCTGGCGTGTGCTCCGGGATCGGCCGGCGCGCAAGCCGCGAATCCGAACGATGACAAACCGCTTATGTTTGCCACGGACGACCCCGAGATGGCGACGGCCACTGCAAAGGCTCTTGCCAGCCTGGATGAGTTCCTGGCCCTGGCCGGAACGCCGCCCTCGGGGACGGACAGGTTCAAATTGAAGGTCGAGGTGCGCGATGGGGATATCAGCGAGCACTTCTGGGTCATCCCGTTCCAGCGTACCGAAACAGGGTTCGTCGGCATATTGGCAAACGAACCGGTAGCTGTGCGCAATGTCGTCCTCGGCCAGAACATAGAATTCACCAGGGACGATATTTCGGACTGGGGATACAGGCGCGACGGGCGGCAAGTCGGTAGCTTCACCGTGTGTGTGATGTTCAAGAGGATGTCGAAGGAAGAAGCGGACTACCTGCGCGACAAATCCGGTTACGATTGTTGATCGTTTGCCCAACCGGACTAGCTTGCGCCGATCTTGCGCACCAGTGCCGCGGTCGCCAGCATGGCACCCAGGTCCGAAATCATCGGTGCGACATGGCTGGCGTAGTCGAGCGGCACCGAAATACCAGGTAGCTCGAAAAAGTTCTTCGGTTGCGGCAGGAGCAGAAAACCGTCGCTGCCGTTGAGCGCGACACGCGCGGGCTCGTCCGGCCAGGTTTCGCCGAGCCATTTCAGCGCTTGCGCCAGCCGGCCGGTCACCAGCGGCCGCGCCGCCTCGACATTGTTGGTGCGGAACTCGTAGGCGGCGTCGAGCTCCGGCACGCCGGACGGCAGTTCCTGCATCCTGGGCGCGAACATGCCGCGGAAAAAGCCGATCACGCCACCGGCGCGTCGCGCCGCAACCAGTATTCCTGGAAACGGCTCGATGGTCTCGAAGGCGACGATGACGCCCTTGAATGTGGTGGCCTTGTTCTTGGTGGCGCCTCTGTCCCAGAGGTCGGCTTCGTACAGTTCGAACGCAAATCCGTCATAGCGTCCGGAGATGATATCGTCGAAGCGGCTCATGGTGAAACCGCCGACGGTCTCGCGCGGCAGTCGGTCAAAGGAATGCGGCGTCACGTCATGCTGGTAGCGCATATCCCCAATGAAGCCGAAGATGATCGGCATCAGCATCTGGCGAAACGATTGCCGCAGCCTCGCCGCCGGCCTGATCGCCCTGAAATAGACCACGATCGCCACCACGAAGCCGACCACGTAGAGAAATACGTGCGGCGTCGAGAACCATTGCTCGTTGGGATCGGCGACCTTGTTGAACAGCCACGCAATGAGCGCCACGAAGACGACGACCAGGCCAACGAACAAGGGTACGCGCCACTTGGCCGCGCGTGCCACCGACGCCCTTTTCGCTTCGTGGATCTCGATGTCTTTCTTGATGGCTGCGATAGCAGCCGCGCCGGGCATGAAATCCGTTGTTTCCATCGCCATCCCCCGCCGTGTTGCGGCATGATAGCCGGTTTTGCGGGAAAGTCGCCAACGCATACTCCTTTCCGCCCCTCGGACTGTTGGACTGTTGCCCAGTCAGAGCGACACGTCCACAAGTTACAAAGGGAAAACCGTTCCCAGCCGGCCCTCGATTTTTTGCCGCATGGGCTCGTCCAATGCCTCGACCGGCAGCAGCCGTTCATGGTCTCCCGCACGCAGGCGCACAAAGGGATGAAACCAGTACGACGCAATAGCACCGCGCGTCTCCGCCTCGGCGCTGACGTCCACGATGAAAATCCCGCCGATCCGCCCCGGCCATGGCTGGCGGGCAAAAGCGGTGCCGAGGAAATCGCCGAGCCCATAGGCAATGACCGTCCCGCCGATCCGCTCCACCGGCTGAACGACATGGGCGTGATGGCCGGCGATCAGACCGACGCCCTGCCCGGCCAGCCGCCGAGCCAGTGCCCGTGTTGCGGCGCGCGGAAAATGCCGGAACTCCCAATCCCAGTGCGGCACGGCACAGAGGAGATCGACCCCAGCACTCGCCTCGCGCGGCCAGCGCGCCGGATCGCCTTCCATCGAGACGCGGCCGGCAAACAGTCTCTCATCGGCGTTGCGCCAGAGCGTGAAAGCGGCGAAGCCGAGAGCGAGTGGCCCGGCAGCGAAGCGTTCGACCGGACCGTTGGCGGCTAGGCCGATGGTGCGGATATCGAGCCGCTTCAACGCGGCCACCGTCACGTCGAAACCGGCGACGCCCTGGTCGAACACATGATTATTGGCCAGTGACAGCACCAGTTTTTCGCGCCCGATGCCGACCGCCGCCAGCGCCTCGACCAGAAAGCGTTCGCTCATTGCATGATGTGTGCCGAGTTTGGTTCCCAGTAACGCGCTCGGCCTGTCGACAACAGGGCTTTCACAATTGCCGATGATCAGGTCGGCCGTGCCCAGCAGGGCCTTGATCGCCGGATCGCAGTCGGGCGCGCTCCGGTTGGCGACCGCCGAGATGTCGCCGATGAAGGCCAGCCGCACCGTCTGTCTCGGTGGCCGGTCCATCAGCGTCCCCGATGCCGGCGCAAACCCGGTGGCGTCACCGACGAGCGACGGTTTCAGGAAAAGCGGCAGCCAGGACAGTTTATAGGAGAGCGGATAGTTCGACACGGCGCGCCCAATCGTTTGCCTTGTCTAGACTGTCCAGCGGGCTGGTTGAAGCCGTCGGCAATCAACGATGTGGACAGCATGTCGGCACCGACAGGCGCGACATCGTAAATCTGTGTATGGTCGCTGGCGACAAATGGGAGGGAAAAATGACGCGAATAGCAAGCCTGCTGGGATCGGCTTTCATTCTGCTCGTGCCACTGTCGTCCGCATCGGCCGCCATGCCGGAAGCGGCAACCGCCTTGTTCGAGGCAAAAACCGTAGCCGCGCGCGACGCCGCGCTGTCTACCCTGGAAGCGGCCGCGCCGAAAGATCCGGCGTCCGCCTATGCCGCCGGCGCCGGCGAGTTCTTCACGGCGCTGGAATTGCTGGCCAGCGGCCTGCACCGCCATGGTTTCGAAAGCCCGCAATCCTTCATGCTGCCACTGATGCAGCTGCCCGTGCCGCCCAATCCCAAACCCGAGCCGCTGACCTATGAAGAGTTCCGCGCCATACTGGTCGCGTTCCGCGACCGGCTGGGAAAATCCGCCGCGACACTGGGTTCGGTGCCGGCCGATGCCGATATCGGCATGGTCATCGACCTCACCCATGTCGGTATCGACCTCAACGAGGACGGCACGATCGCGCCGGATGAAAGCATGGCGGCGATCATGGCCGCGCTGTCGCATGGCGGCATGGCGCCGGACGGCGCCGCACCGGCGCTCACTTTCCGCTTCGATCGTGCCGACGGCTACTGGCTGCAGGGCTATGCCGAATTCCTGATGGCGCAGGCCGATTTCTGGCTGGCGCATGATTTCAGGGGCACGTTCGATGGCTCGTTCCACATGCTTTTTCCGCGCGCCAAGCTGCCGTTGCAGGACATCCTCGTGCCGCCGCCAAGTGAGATGGGCTCGAGCATCTTCTCCTCGGAATGGCGCATCGCCGATTTCATCTCGATGGTGCACATGATCAACTGGCCGGTGATCGAGCCGGAGCGTCGCAAGGCGGCGCGCCAGGAGCTGCTCGAAATGATACGGCTGTCGCGCGAGGACTGGAAGGCGATCCGCGCCGAGACCGATAATGACCGCGAATGGCTGCCCGGCCCGCAGCAGAAGGGCGAAAACCCGCTCACTGGCCTCGAAGTCGGCGAGGAGCAGGTCCAGGCCTGGCTCGCCACCTTGACCATGGCCGAGGATCTGCTCGAAGGCCGCGCGCTGCTGCCGCATTTCCGCATCACCGGCAAGGGCATCAACATGAAGCGCTTCTTCGACGAGCCAAAACCCTTCGACCTCGTGCTGTCGATCACCGGTCCCGGCATCGCCCCTTACCTCGAAACCGGCAAGATCTTGACCAGCGAGGATTTCGATCAGATCCAGCGCCAGTTCGGCGGCGGCGGGTTCTTGACGTTCGCGCTGTGGTTCAACTGAGCGCGCAATGAGGCGATGGAGGTGCCTCAGCGCGCGAACCCGTGCAGCCGGGCCAGCAGCCACTGCAGTGGATTGCCGACAAAGGCCCGCGTGACGAAGGTGTCGTGCGCAGCGTCCGATGCAAGCAGGGCGACAGTGCCGGCTTCGAGGCGGCGCGGTGGATCGGAACTGGCATCTATACCGTGGCCCGCCAGCAACCGCCTGATCTCGGCATTGCCGGAGGCCGATGATTTGCCATAGGCGCTGACGAAGAAACTCTTCCTGTGATGCGCGATCCAGTCGGCGAAGATGCCGGCCTCGTCGAAGACGGCGTCGAGCAGGATGACCCCGAGCAGGCGTCTGCCGATGTCACCATTCCCGAGCACGGAAGCGGCCGGATTGTAGCCGCCGCTATAGGCGACCATCACCACCGGCATGGCCTCGAATTTTGCCGCCTTGGCGCCGGTCAGCTTGGCCAGGCCTTGCGCCGCCTCGGCCATGAACTTAGCAAAATAGGCTGGTGTCCAGAAATTGCCGGCGCTGGAATCCTGCGCGTCGCGGGCAAATTGCGGCGCCACCAGCACGGCGTTGAGGCCTGAAGCCTCGACCTGCGCGACGACCCGCTGGCGCCCGACCACGTCGCGCTGCAAGGTCGCGCCATTGCCGTGGAAGAACACCACGATGACAGCAGGCCTGGCGGGATCGAACCCTTTGGGAATCGCGAGCAGCGTCGAGCGATCGGAATAGGTCTCGTCTTCCCAATAGATTCCCCCGCGCGGCGAGGTGTGACCGTGGCGGCCGTTCGCATCGACGTCGAGAAACGGCCCGGAGCCGTCGGGCAGCTTGCCCCGGTACGGAAACGGTGACGCCTTGAACGGCACGATGGTCGAGACCGCCTTGTGCAAGCGCGCCCCCTGGCTTGCCGCCGGAAACGCCGCCGTGGCCAGCAGTCCGGCGACGATGGCGCGCCGGTCCGGCATCAGGCGGGCACCACCCGGAGAGCGGGCGCCTTCGATGGCAGGAGCACGGCAAAGAACGCCGGGATGGCAACGACATAGGCCATCGCTGCCCATTGCAGCACGGCACTGAGCCCGAAGCTGGTGGCGACGATCGGCACGGCGGCCGAGCCGATGACCGAGAAACAGCCATTGATGCCCCAGGCCCAGACGAACAGATGCTCCTTGCCCAGCCGCGCCAGCCAGGTCATCGCGGTGGCCATCGGCATGCCCATCAGGAAGGCCGGCGGCGACACCAGCAGGAAGCAGAGCAGCAGCCGCACGGCATAGGGATAGGCGCCGATCCGGTCGAGCACGGGCGACAGATAGAACCCGTAGGCCAGCAGCAGCACGCAGACCGTCAGCAGCACAACCGGCAGCAGCGTCCTGGCGCGGTCGAAGATGCGCTCGGCGAACAGGCTGCCGAGGCCGGAGAACACCAGCATCGAGGAGATCAGCACCGAGGCCGAGACGGTCGGGTTGGCCAGCGCCACGGTAAAGCGGCTGATCAGCCCGACCTCGACCATGATGTAGCCGAGACCGAGGCAGGCGAAATAAAGGATGGTGCCGAGCTTGCCGCGCGAGCGTGAGAACACGATGCGCCAGCCGAAGATGACCGGCAGCAGCACCAGCGATGCCGCCGTGATGCAGGCAATGCCGAGCGTCGCCCAGATCAGGAGATAGCCCCAGTCGTCCTGGAACAGGTCGAGCCGGTCGAGCGTGCGCGGCAGGTCGGCGACCTTCACATAGGCGGCGAAATAGGGTTGGTCGTTGCTCAGCGCACGCGCGTCGAAGACATAATCGTTGGCGAGCTTTTCCCAGCCGCCGGTCAAAAGCGCGTGCCAGGTCATGCGCTGCAACGCGGTCGCAGGCAGCACCTGCGGACCGGCATCGGCACCGGCATCCGCACAAGCATCGAGTGTCGGATCGGCAGGCGCCGTCGGGTCGCAGTCAGGATTTGCAGGCGCTGACGCATCGGCGGGCTGGGTCAGCGTCGCGTCCTGTCCGCTGCCGAAGATCGAGGCGCGGTAATCATCGAGTACCTTTTGCGCCCCCGAGCCGTCATAAACTATTCCTGGATAGTAGACCTCCTCCCAGGACATCGATTTGGTGTAGTCGCGCAGCGTCTTGATTTCGGCCTCGGTGAAGCCGCCGCGCTTGAACAGCACGGTCGTGGTGGAGAGATAGCTCGACACGGCGAAGATATCGTTGGCGGCACCTTGGCGGTCGAAGGTTCTGGCCGCTTCGGCGACGGTCGAATAGAGCTTGAGCACCGATTTCGGCGGCTCTTCCTTGTTCCACAAGGTGATCGACAGCACGCCGCCATCGGCAAGCGCGTGGATGTAGCTCAGCATCGCCTCACGCGTGTAGGCATATTTCTCCGAAATGGCGAAGCCGCCGGGATTGGACAGGCCGACGCTGTCGGCGAGGCTGAGGTCGATGACGTCGTAGCGCTCCGCCGTGTTGGCGAGGAACAGGCGCCCGTCATAGTCGATCACCTTGATCCGCGGCTCGGCCAGAATATTGCCGGTGACGTCCCTGAGCACGGAATCGCGAAACGCCCGCAACGTCATCGGGTTGCTTTCGGCGACGGTCACCGATGTCGAACCGGCATTGAGCGCCGCTTGGGTGGAGATGCCGCCGCCGAACTGCACGACGAACGTCTTGGGCTTCTGCTTGATGACATAGGGATAGTGCATCGGCAGATAGCGGAAATAGACCTGCTCGGCCGGCGCCAAGTTGCGCATGATGCCTTCCGGCCCGTCGCCGTCGCGATACATGCCGACATAGGTGTTGGCCGGAACCTCGGGCATGCCGAAAGCGGCGTTGTCGCTCAGGCCCGGCGCGAAGTGCATATAGGAGCTGGCATAGACCTGCAAATCGCCGAACGGCGAGACGCTGCGGTAGATGCGCTTGCCGTCGGGGAAATTGCGGGCATAGGCGACACCCTTGTATTGCGAGACGGCGATGTCGGGTATGCCTGTGAGCCCAGGCAGCATGAGGTAGCCGGCGATCGACAGCGCCGCAACCACGGCACCAGCGACAACACTCTTCCAGGCGCCGAACGCGGCGAACCACAAGAGCGAGCCGGCGGCCCACAAAAGCAGCGGCACGACGATGATGGTTTCAGGCGCGAACAGATACAGCGACACCAGCACGACGAGGCCGGCAAGCCCCGAGCCGGTCAGGTCGGCGAAATAGACGCGGCCGAAGGCGGTGCGGCTTTTCAGGAAGACGATGCCGAGGAAGAAGGCGCCGGCCAGGAACGGCAGGAGATAGAGCAGGAAATTGGCGAGCAGCCGCCATTTCTGCTGGGGATCGGAAACCAGGAAGATGGCGTTGAACGGCACCGTCTGGGCGACAAGGTTGGAGCCGACGGCGAGCGGGCCGATCAGCAGCAGGGCCACTGTTGCCGCGCCTTGCCAGTGGCGGTCGAACCAGCCCTTGCCGGCGAAGATGACGACGCTGGACAAGGAGAAACCAAGCATGGCGAGGCTCACCACCAGCGAGCCGAAATGCGACCAGCTGCCCATGGCGAACACCCGCATGACGGCGATCTGCAGGGCGATGATGGCGCCGGCGATCAGCCCGACCGCGAGATAGTGCGCAAGCCGTGGCGCCTCCAGCGGGGCGATGCCTGGTCGAGAGATCGGTGCGACGGCTGCCATTCAGGCCCCTTGGTGCGAAATTCAGCAAGGCCGGTGCCGCCGCGCGGCAACTCAGCCGTTATGCGTACCGACGATCTGGTTGCCTTCCAGCTTGGTGAAGGGCACGAAGGGCACCACCTTGCCGTTGTAGATGTCCGAGCGGACGATGTTGAACGTGCCGTCGGCAAGCTGCTGCTTGATCACCTTGAGCACATGCTGGGCGCCCGGCGGACCGACCGGAATGACCATCACGCCGTTGGGCTTGAGCTGCTGCAGGAGGGACGGCGGGATGTGGTCGATGCCACAGGTGACGATGATCTTGTCGAACGGGCCGACGCTCTCCCAGCCATAATAGCCATCGGCATTGCGGCTGGTGACCGAGCCGTATTCGCTGTAGCCGCGCTCGATCAGCCCATCATAGGTGCGGCGGGTGCGCTGCGCCAGAGGATTGATGATCTCGATCGTGTGCACCTTGTCGGTGAGGTTGGCGAGGTAGGCCGACTGGTAGCCCGAGCCGGTGCCGATCTCGAGCACGGCTTCGCCGAACTGCACGTCGATGGACGTCGTCATGCGCCCGACCAGATGCGGGCCTGAAATCGTCACGCCATAACCGATGTCGAGGAAGGCATGATCATAGGCGCGGCCCATATTCTGCGGCAGCACGAACTCCTCGCGCGGCGTCAGCAGGAAGGCGCGCTTGTTGCGGTCGTCCAGCACGTCCTTGTTGTAGACCATGATCTGGAAGCGATCGAACCGCTCCGCCAGCAACTTCGGATCCTCGCCGCGATTGGCCACCATCCAGTCGATGAATGATTTCTTGTCCTTGAACGGCACCTCCGCATTGCGGTCATAGGCAACCGGCACGGCGGCCTTGACGGCGGCCGGAAGAATGGAAAACGCCGCAGCTCGCGCCGACAGCGCCAAGAAGTCTCGACGCTTCATGGAAAAAGCCTCCAAAAGTGGCCTTTGCCACCTAAAACCAAGCACTTGAACGGATTGCACTGCCTCCCAAAACGAGTCAATCGGCCGCCGGGAGGCGATCCTTCAGGCCGAAGAATTGTGGCAGGACGGCAACAGTATTTGCAGGCAGCCAGTGGCGTAGCAGCGGCGCGGCCGACGCATGTCGGCGTGCCTCATTGGCGCGGGAATCGCCCGAACCGCCTTTTTGCTAAGACTAGCGAAGGCTGTTTTGCTTGACTCAGCAGGCAAAAACAGGCAGCAAAACAGCCTTGGAAGGGCTGCAATACCGCGTGCATGGTCGTGGACGAGCCTTTTTTGGGCACAAAGTCCACGTCTCTCCATTGGTTTTGAGAGGGATTGGTTAACCAACTTTGTCCATATTTTGAAGCAATCGGCAACTAACGACAGGCGCGGCAAACGCGTCGGGGACCACCTGGGATCACTCACAGAATGGTCGTCGCGGCTATCACAGCCGCGGACGTGGGAGCCGCTTGGAGCAAGATTGGTTGCATGGCGTTCTTGAGTCGTAAAATTGTCGGGGACAGGCGTTGGAGCGGCGAGACCGCTTTCGAAGCGCCACGTGCCTCATCTTTCACCCCTGAACGGGTTGTCCGCTGGGTCGCGGTGCCGGGCGTCAGCGCTGCCGTCGGCCTATGGCTGATCGGCACCATGGCCGGCCTCAGCTCCGTCGGCGCCTCGCTCTCGACGGCGTCGATCGGCCTGCCACAGACGCTGTCCAGGCCGGGCACGCTCGCTCTCGCCGATCCGTTGAAACAGCGTTTCCTCAGCTCTTCGGCGCCCTTCGTGACAGCCAATGCCCATGGCGGCGCGCAAGCGCTGCACGACCACGCCGTACAGTGCGGCGCCAGCTGCTTCAAGCTGGCGGCGATAACCTCCAAGGCGGAGAAATCCGGGCGCCTGGTGGCGCAGGCCAAGCCAACGCCGGCGAAGTCGAAATCGCAGCAGCGCTTCGAACTGATGGAAGCGTCGCTGTCGCCGACAAAGCTCGCTGCTGCCTTCGCCGGCGCGGGAAAGCCGGCGGGCACGGCCAGCACCCGTCCCCTGATTTCCAGCGCCGCGCCACGGATCGCCGAGGCGTCCCTCGTGCCGTCTGTCCAGGTC
Source organism: Mesorhizobium sp. B2-3-13 (assembly GCF_006442195.1). Classification (NCBI taxonomy): domain Bacteria; kingdom Pseudomonadati; phylum Pseudomonadota; class Alphaproteobacteria; order Hyphomicrobiales; family Phyllobacteriaceae; genus Mesorhizobium; species Mesorhizobium sp. B2-3-13. Next base: position 124,533 of record NZ_VFVQ01000006.1, on the reverse strand, counting down.
ATGGCCAGCCTGTCCAATGACCTGCCGGCTCCGGCGGCGGAACGTTTCGCCCCCGCCGATACGGGTTCGGTCGTGCAGACCGCAGCGGCGCCGATGGGCTTTGCCCAGTCGGAAACGCCCGACAACGCGCAGCTGGCGCTTGCCCTGGTCGAGTCTCTGCCTGTCGAGGACGAAGCCTTCGCCTCGCCGCTGCCAATGACCGAATCCTCGCCCGACGTCGCGGTTGCGCCGGTCGAGACACAGCAGCAACAGCCCGGCGACGCCGCCTCGCTGCCGGATGCGCTCACCGATGACGTGCCGCTGCCGACCCGCCGCCCGCAATATGACGCGCCGCAGCAGCCCAGGGTGGTGGAAGAGGACAAGCCGGCCGCACAGCCCAAGACTTTGGAGCAGAAGCCGGCGCCCCAGCCGAAGCCCGTCCAGCAAGCCACGCAGCCGGCCCGGCAAGGCCGTACCCGCGATGGTGGCGACGTGCTGGCCTATGCCAAGCCCGACGTTCCCGCCGGCGGCCTCGGCCAGGCGTTCAAGAACCTGTTCGGCGGCCCGCGCGGCGGCAGTGGCGCAGGCAACGGCGTCGCCGTCTACGACATCAGCGCCGGCACCGTCTACATGCCTGACGGCTCGAGGCTCGAGGCGCATTCGGGCAAAGGCGCCATGGCGGACCAGCCGCGCTATGCCGACCAGAAGAACCGCGGACCGACACCGCCCAACACCTACAATCTGTCGCTGCGCGAGTCGCGCTTTCACGGTGTGGAGGCCTTGCGCCTAACACCGGTCGATGGCCGCAACAAATACAATCGCGACGGCCTGCTGGCCCATACCTACCTGCTTCGGGGCCGCTACGCCCAGTCGAGCGGTTGCGTCGCCTTCAAGGACTATGCGCGCTTCCTCGCCGCCTTCAAGAAGGGCAAGGTCACCCGGCTCGTCGTGGTGCCGCGCCTGAATGGATCGCCGACCCGCGTGGCCGACAACGCGCGCGGCGCCTGACCCCTGCGAGCAGGAAGCGAGCCATACCTGCCCACTCCTGACAGCCTGCTGTCAGGAGCCGCAGCCGGCGGCACGCCTGCCTTCATCGTGCTCTTTCCATTTTCGCCAAGACCTCCCATATTCGGGACATGGCCAAATCCCCCGATAAAAAAACGCCGCCGACGGCGAATGAGGACCGCGCCGCGCCGAAGCGGCGCAGCCCGCTGACCGATTTCCTCGACGCCTCGGAGCCGCTGCACAAGGGCGGCTTCGCCGAGATGCCGCAGGCAGAACTGTCGGGCACGCCGCTGACCGGTTCGATCGCGGATTGGGCCGAGCAGATCGAGCAGGAGGCTGAACGGGAAGGACGCACCACGGGCAAAGGCGGCGGCGCCAAGTCGCCGAAGAAGATACCCGAGCGGTCCGCCGCGCCGGGCCGCACCGCGCGCGGCACCTCGATGGGCGGCGCCGCGTCGGCCCGCGAACGCACGGCAGCCGGCCTTAATCCGGTCGCCGGCCTCGACATCTCGCTGGAGGAAGCCGAGACGATGTCGTCCAGTGGCGTCACCGCCACGGTGGCCGCGCTCTCGGCGCTGATCGAATCCGGCAATCCGCTGCACAAGGACGGCGTGCTGTGGACACCGCACCGCCCTGCCCGGCCCGAGAAATCCGAAGGCGGCATCGCCATCAAGATGGTGTCGGACTTCGAACCGGCGGGCGACCAGCCGACCGCCATCAAGGATTTGGTCGAGGGCGTCGACAACAACGACCGCACCCAGGTGCTGCTCGGCGTCACCGGCTCCGGAAAAACCTTCACCATGGCCAAGGTGATCGAGGAGACGCAGCGGCCCGCTTTGATCCTGGCGCCCAACAAGACGCTGGCCGCGCAGCTCTATTCCGAGTTCAAGAAATTCTTCCCCGACAACGCGGTGGAATATTTCGTCTCCTATTACGATTATTACCAGCCGGAAGCCTATGTTCCGCGCACCGACACCTTCATCGAGAAGGAGTCCTCTATCAACGAGCAGATCGACCGCATGCGCCATTCGGCGACGCGTTCCCTGCTCGAGCGCGACGACGTCATCATCGTCGCCTCGGTGTCCTGCATCTACGGTATCGGCTCGGTCGAGACCTACACGGCGATGACCTTCCAGATGCAGATCGGCGACCGGCTCGATCAGCGCGCCCTGCTCGCCGACCTCGTCGCGCAGCAGTACAAGCGCCAGGACATCAATTTCGTGCGCGGCTCATTCCGCGTGCGTGGCGACACGATCGAAATCTTCCCGGCCCACCTGGAAGACCGCGCCTGGCGCATCTCGATGTTCGGCGATGAGATCGAGGCGATCACCGAGTTCGACCCGCTGACCGGCCAGAAGACGGGCGAGTTGAAGAGCGTCAAGATCTACGCCAACTCACACTATGTGACGCCGCGCCCGACGCTGAACCAGGCGATCAAGTCGATCAAGGAAGAGCTCAAGCACCGCTTGGTCGAGCTCGAGCGCGCCGGCCGGCTGCTGGAGGCACAGCGGCTGGAACAACGCTGCCGCTTCGACCTCGAAATGCTGGAAGCCACCGGCTCCTGCGCCGGCATCGAGAACTATTCGCGCTACCTCACCGGCCGCCAGCCCGGCGATCCGCCACCGACCTTGTTCGAATACATTCCCGACAACGCGCTGGTCTTCATCGACGAAAGCCACGTCACCGTGCCGCAGATCGGCGGCATGTATCGTGGCGACTTCAGGCGAAAAGCGACGCTGGCCGAATATGGCTTCCGCCTGCCCTCCTGCATGGACAACCGGCCGCTTCGCTTTGAGGAATGGGACGCCATGCGGCCGCTCTCGGTCGCCGTTTCGGCGACGCCCGGCGGCTGGGAGATGGAACAGGCCGGCGGCGTCTTTGCCGAGCAGGTCATCCGCCCGACCGGGCTGATCGATCCGCCGGTCGAGGTGCGCCCGGCCAAGAGCCAGGTCGACGACGTCGTCGGCGAAATCCGCGAGACGACCGCCGCCGGCTACCGCACGCTGGTCACCGTGCTGACCAAGCGCATGGCCGAGGATCTGACCGAGTATCTGCACGAGCAGGGCGTGCGCGTTCGCTACATGCACTCCGACATCGACACGCTGGAACGCATCGAGATCCTGCGCGATTTGCGGCTTGGCGCCTTCGACGTGCTGGTCGGCATCAACCTGCTGCGCGAAGGCCTCGACATTCCCGAATGCGGCTTCGTCGCCATTCTCGATGCCGACAAGGAAGGTTTTTTGCGTTCGGAAACCTCGCTGATCCAGACCATCGGCCGCGCCGCCCGCAACGTCGACGGCAAGGTCATCCTCTACGCCGACCAGGTCACCGGCTCGATGGAACGGGCAATGGCCGAGACCAATCGCCGCCGCGAAAAGCAGATGGAATGGAACGCCGCCAACGGCATCACGCCGGAATCGGTCAAGTCGCGCATCTCCGACATTCTGGATTCGGTCTACGAGAAGGACCACGTCCGCGCCGACATCTCGCAGTTCACCGACGGCGCCGGCGCCATGATGGGCAACAATTTCAAGGCCCATCTCGACGCGCTGGACAAGCAGATGCGCGACGCCGCCGCCAATCTCGACTTCGAGAAGGCGGCCCGCATCCGCGACGAGATCAAGCGGCTGCGCGAGATGGAACTGTCGATCTCCGACGATCCGCTGGCGCGCGAGGTGGAAGGCCAAAGTCCGGCCTCGGGCCGCGAAAAGGGCAAGCACAACAAGGGCATGGCCAAGCATCGCACGTTGGAGGAACAGGAACGGTTCCGCAAGCTCGACCAGGCACGCGCCGCCGAAGAGGCGGCCAAGGCCGCCAGGCCCAACCTCTTTCGCAAGCCCGATCTCGACGAGATGGGCGCCGACGGCGCCGTGCCGGTGAAGAAGCCGCTGTTCGCCAAGCCCTCGCTCGACGATATGGGGCCTGGTACCGATATGCCGACACCGTCAGGGGCGGTGTCGCGCTCGCTGTTCAAGAAGCAGTCGGCCGAAGAGGCGCACGGCTCCGATTTCGGCATCCCGGGCGACGCCGCCAAACCGTTGTTCAAGAAGAATTCTCTGGACGAAATGACGGTGCGCCGTACCGAGAAACCGGTAGAGGGAAAAGTGCCGGCGAAGCCACAGCCAATCTCCCCCCTCGTGGGGGAGATGTCCGGCAGGACAGAGGGGGGCGCGAAGGATCGCGGCGACACCGATAAGCCAATCGTCCGTCAGCGCGCCGGCATCGGCTCTTACGAGGACCCAGGCGACGCCCGCCGCGAAAAGCGCCGGCCGGGGAAGACAGGTAGACCGGGACGGTAGCGATCCTTCGCGCCCCCCTCTGTCCTCCAACATGGATCAGCTCTTCTTGCCACCTTGCCAGTCGTGGGATGAACCTATACGGGGCCTTGCAATTCAGCTCTTTCGCTCCGAAAACCATCAGCCAACTCCCCCATGAAACCCAGAGACATCGCCGCCTACGTCTTCCTGGCTGTCACCTGGGGGCTATCCTTCCTGGTGCTGCTCAAGGTGGTGCATGCCTTTGGCTGGGTCGGCGCGGTCACCTTGCGCGCGCTGATCGCCGGCATCACGCTCGTTCTGCTTGCAGCCGCCACGCGGCGACGGCTGGATTTCAGCGCCGGCTGGCGGCACTTCGCCATGGTCGGCGCAACGACGGTCGCGGCGCAGCTGATCGGTCTGTCCTATGCCACGCCGCGCATCGGCACGGCGATGGCGGCCATCCTGGTTGCCGCGATCCCGCTGTTCTCGATGATCATCGGCCAGCTCTGGGGGCTCGAGCGCATCACTGTTCGCGGCCTTGGCGGGTTGCTGCTCGGCGCTGCCGGCATCATCGTCCTGGTCGGTTTCCCCGCGGTTCCGGTCACCGCTTCCTTTGCGGTCGGCTGTGCCGCCTCGCTGTTCAGTTCCTTCTCGGCGGCGTTCGGCAGCAACTACGCCAATCGCCATTTGCGGTCGGCCGGCTCACTGGAACTCACCAGCGCCGCCTTCCTGTTTGGCGGCCTGATGACGCTGCCGCTGCTGCTCGCCGTGCCGGTGCCGGCAGTGCCGCGCCCTGTCGACTTCCTCTATCTGGCGATACTGGCCTGCGTGATGAGCGCATTGACCTATGTCGTGTATTTCAGGCTGGTGGCCAGCATCGGCGCGACCAGGACCATCAGCGTCGAATTCGCCGTGACCACGATCGCAGTGCTGATCGGCACGATGCTGCTTGGCGAGTCGCTGACCGTCATCCAGTGCTTCGGCGCGGTGGCGATCATCGCCGGCTGCGTGCTGGTGCTGGACCCGTTTCCCCGCCGGTTGGAAGCCTTGCCCTTGCCATCGGCCCCGCCTTTGGTGTAACCGGTCCCCATACTCGAACGTCTTGAAAGGAGGGCTAACGTGTTTTTCGATCACCATCGTCAGCGTGGCCCGATTTCCGCCCTGCGAGCTTGCTTGCAGGGCTGACCAGGGACGGTCCGGGTTTTTTCCCGCCTCGATTTTTTGGTCTGCCCTTCGTGGTGCCGCAACGCCTGGCCTGATGACCGGCATGCGCACCGTCAAAGTGCATCGAGCCGGATTTTCCGGACAGACCAGAGAAATCGAACATGGCCCTGATCAGCCTCAAATCCCTCGGCGTTACCATGAGTGCGCCGCTCTTTTCCAATCTCGACCTCAGCATCGGCACTGGCGACCGGCTCGGCATCGTCGCCACCAACGGCCGCGGCAAGTCGACCTTGCTGAAATGCCTGACCGGCGAGCTGGAGCCGACGACGGGCGACATCACCCGCACGCGCGGCCTGCGTGTCGGCCATGTCGAGCAGTCCGTTGCCCCTGCCCTGCTTGGCCGCACCTTTTATCAGGTGGTGGCGGATGCCTTGCCGCCGGAGCAGGCCGACAGCGAGATGTGGCGCGTCGATATCGTTCTCGATTCGCTTGACGTGCCCGAACCAATGCGCGAGCGAGAGATGCAGGCGCTGAGCGGCGGCTGGCAGCGGCTGGCGCTGATCGCCCGCGTCTGGGTCACCGATCCCGACGTGCTGTTGCTCGACGAGCCTACCAACCATCTCGACCTCGCCCGCATCAGCCAGTTGGAAACCTGGCTCAACGCGCTGCCGCGCGAGGTGCCGGTCATCATCGCCAGCCATGACCGAGCCTTCCTCGACGCCGCCACCAACCGGACGCTGTTCCTGCGCCCGGAACAGTCGCCGGTGTTTTCTCTCCCCTATTCGCGGGCCAGGGATGCGCTGGACGAGGTCGACGCCTCGACTGAGCGAAAGTTCCAGCGCGACATGAAGGTGGCCCAGCAATTGCGCCGGCAGGCGGCCAAGCTCAACAATATCGGCATCAATTCCGGCAGCGACCTGCTGACCGTCAAGACCAAACAGCTCAACCAGCGCGCGGAAAAGCTCGAAGAGGCCGCCAATCCGGCGCATCGCGAGAAATCGGCGGGGGCGATCAAACTCGCCAATCGCGGCACGCACGCCAAGGTGCTGATCACGCTCGACGACGCGGCGGTCGAGACACCGGACGGCACGCTGCTGTTCAGGACCGGCAAGCGCCACATCTGCCAGGGCGATCGCATCGTGCTGCTCGGCCGCAACGGCGTCGGCAAGTCGCGCTTCGTCACCTTGATCCGCAACGCCATTCTCGAGCCGGACACGGTGCGGAATGTGAAGGTGACGCCGTCGACCGTGCTCGGCTACAGCGACCAGGCGCTGTCCGGAATCAGCGGCGACGATACGCCGCTGGCGATGGTCTCGCGCCGCTACGATGTCGGAGAACAGCGCGCCCGCTCGCTGCTTGCCGGCGCCGGCGTGGTCATCGAGATGCAGGAACGCAGGATCGGTGTGCTGTCGGGCGGCCAGAAGGCGCGGCTGATGATGCTGGCGCTGAGACTCGCCAATCCCAACTTCTATCTGCTCGACGAGCCGACCAACCATCTCGACATAGACGGCCAGGAAGCGCTGGAGGAGGAGTTGCTGAAGCACCAGGCAAGCTGCCTGCTCGCCTCGCACGACCGTTCCTTCATCCGTGCTGTCGGCAACCGCTTCTGGCTGATCGAGAAGCGAAAGCTGACCGAGGTCGAGGATCCGGAGAATTTCTTCCGCGAGGTGGCCGAGGGAACCGGCTGAGCGGCGGGACTGATTCATGCCGATGAAGTCCGGCCTGTCGTCGCCAGGCCGGACCTTGGCCTCATTCATGAGGCGCCCTCTTGATTTCCGGAACGTATCATGCCATGGTACGTCCAGCGGAACCCGGGGATGATACGCTCATTCAAGGACAAGACCAGCGAAGCCGTTTCGAACGGCAAGACACCAAAGGGCTTCCCTTCGGATCTTGTACGATCAGCCCAACGAAAGCTCTACATGATCGACAATGCCGTCGAACCGTCAGATCTCAAGACGCCTCCCGGCAACAGGCTTGAGCACTTGAAAGGCAACCGCGCCGGTCAGCATTCGATCCGCATCAACGATCAGTTTCGCAGCTGCTTTCGCTGGGTGGATGGGCAAGCAGAAGATGTTGAAATAACCGACTACCATTGAAAGGCAGGTCCCAAATGCTTGATATCAACCCGCCTATCCATCCAGGAGAAATTCTCCGCGAAGAGTATCTTCTACCGCTTGGTCTGAAGTCTTACACGCTGGCCAAAAAGCTGCATGTGCCGCGCACCCGCATCGAGCGCCTGGCTAGCGAGACGACACCGGTAACGCCTGATACGGCATTGCGCCTTGCGAAGTTTTTTGGCACCACGCCGCAGTTCTGGATGAACATGCAGGCAAGCTATGACCTCGCCGTCGAGGCGAAGGCCAAGAGAGCCGATCTTGAAACGATCGAACGATTGGAGACTGCTGCCTGAAGTAAGCGCATTGCCGATAACAGAGGCCGCTAAAAAGATTCGGCAATCTGTCGGATCGCCCGTTGCTGCCTCGTCCTTGGGATGCCGACACGATGATGCCGGCGCCAACCCAGGGAGAAGTCACCATGTCCGTCCTGTCATCCATCGGTCGCATCGCAACCCGGTATGTCGCGGCGCGCGCCCGTCGCCGCGGCGAACGCATCCTGCTGTCGCTGCCGGCCGCGCTGCGCAAGGATATCGGCTTTCCGGAAATCCTCGACACTCCGAACAACCGTTGACGCTCGCCGCCTCTCAGGCGAGCGCGAATCAATCATGCGTATCGCCCGAAAGCGGCGTCGCACGCATCGACGCGCGCCTTTCGAAAGCCTCGAACCAGCGCGTCAGCCGCGCCCGCGAACCAAACGATGGAAGATGACGGAACGCCATCCAGGACAGCGTGGTGGCTAGCGCAATATGTCCGACATGGAGCGGCGCCTCGTCGTCAAGGGCGCTCTCGGCCCAGTCGTAGGTCGCCTCGATCTTCTGCCGATATCCTTCGGCAAGAGCATCATAGCGCAGCTGTTCGGGTCTCCTTTCCGTCTCCCAGCGCAAGGCGATCCCCGTCTGCGCAAGGCCTTGGGCGGCCGATTGCAGCCGCAACGCTTGCCAGCGTGCCTCGCCGACCCGCGGCAGCAACTTCCGGCCATCATGCAGCGTATCGAGATAGGCGCAGATGACGTCGGAATCGAAGATCGCCGGCGCGCCCGGACGCAGCAGCACCGGCACTTGGCCTAGCGGGTTTTCGGCGTGGACACTGGCGTTGTGCAAGGTCGGGCTGGTTTCGTGATGAATGACCTGGAGCTGATCGGCGACGCGTGCCTCATGTGCGAAGACCAGCGCCTTGCGCGCGAAAGGTGAATGGGTCTGATAATAGAGGATCATTGTCGTCTCCGGGCTGAGTAGGCGGCGCGCAATCCAGCTCTTTTAGCCTGCGAGCCGAGAGAATTGGGCTCTGATTGGAAGCCGCCGACGCAAGTTCGTTGCACGCCTTCCCAACCCATCGGTTGTCGCCCGGCCAAAAATTTTCGCGACCCTGTAGGATTGGCGTCCTCTCGTCCGTCCTATGGTCCGCAAGGCCAATCCAAACGTGAAGAGGAACATACAATGACCGACCAGACCCCACCCCGGCCAAAAGTGCTTGGCGGATTGACCCCCTATCTGCAGGTCGACGGCGCCAACAAGGCCGCCGAGTTCTACAAGAAGGCTTTCGGGGCCGAGGAAGTCTTTGCCTATCCGGCGGATGAAAAAGGCCGCACCATGCATATCCATCTCTACATCAACGGCTCGACGCTGATGCTCGGCGACGCCTATCCGGAACACGGCCATCCGCACCAGGCGGCGCAGGGCTATACGTTGCAGCTCCATCTCGGCAAGGATGATATCGACGCCTGGTGGAAGCGCGCTGTCGACGCCGGTTGCGAGATCGTCACGCCGCTGCAGGTGATGTTCTGGGGCGACCGATGGGGCCAGGTGAAGGACCCCTTCGGCGTCGCCTGGGCAATGAACGCACCGACGGAATAAGCTTTAGCGTGCGCGCCCTCGCCGAGAGGGATGCGCCGAACCGCGCCGGGTCGTATCCCCGCCGATCCGGCGCCCATTTCTAGCAAAGAGGAGACCGCCATGTCCTATGTCGATGGCTTCGTGCTTGCCGTGCCGAAGGCAAATCTCGATGACTACAAGAAGCTGGCCAACCTCACAGGCCCCATATGGATGGAACACGGCGCGCTCGCCTATGTCGAATGTATCGGCGACGATGTGCCCTATGGCGAGCTGACCTCGTTTCCGCGCGCCGTTCAGGCCAAGGACGACGAGATCGTCGTTTTCTCCTGGGCCGTCTACAAATCCAGGCAGGATCGCGATGCTGTGATGGCCAAGGTGATGGCCGACCCGCGCCTGAAACCCGATTGGGGAACCATTCCCTTCGATGCCAAGCGCATGATTTTCGGCGGCTTCCAGCCCTTCATGGAGCTTTGACGCCAAGCTAGGTCGAGATTGAGGTCAGGCCGAGTCGAGAACGATGGTTTCCGAGAACCGGAACGGAGCGTACGTTTGAATACGTGAGTACCGGAAGCGCAGGCAACCACCGTTCGCGGGCCGGCACCACCTCAATATCGACCTAGCTTGTCGAGCAGCGGCTTCAGCCTGTCGCCATAGCGCTTCCACAGATCGACCGAGCCCTGGTACATCGGCTGGCGCACCTGCGCGGCGGATGCCGTGCGCACCGGCCTGTCGGTCTGGTGGAACGACAGCACGGCATCCTCCCATGGCAGGCCGAGATAGTCGATCAGCGCCCGGCTCTGCCCGTCCTGGTCGGCGACGAAATCCTCGTAGCGCACATCGTGCACGACGCCGGGCAGCACCTTGTGCCAATGCGCCATGATGTCGGTATAGAGATTGTGGAAATCGGCGAGCTCGCCGAGGTCATAGCCATAGCGGTGGCTGTCGCCGCGGAAATGCACCTTGTAGATCGACAGGCATGTCGCCGCCGCATCGCGGGCGCAGTGGATGATTTTTGCCTTCGGCAGCATCATGTGGATGAAGCCGACGAGCAGGAAGTTGCCCGGCATCTTGTCGGTGACGTGGCGCATATGCGGATAGCGGGCATGGAGCATGTCGAGATAGGCCTGCCCCGCCTCGGCGAAATCCGCATCGTCCGTGTCGGCCACGCCCCAGGGGAAACCGCCCGGCATGTTCGACGGGAACTGCCTGCCGACCGCCGTCTTCAAGATGCCGAGCTCGCCCGCGCCGTAGACTTGGGCGTGGCTGGCGATGATCTGTTCGACCAGTGTCGTACCCGAACGCGGCATGCCGACGACGAAGATCGGCGCATCGTCGGTGATCGGGCTCGGTCTGTGCTTTTCGAAGAAGCCGGCGTCGAACACCGTCTTCATCGCCTCGAATTCGGCACGTGTCTTCACCGGATCATAGTCGATGCCCTTGCGGCGGATGGCATTGCCCTCGGCGAAGTAGTCGAAAGCCTTGCCATAATCCTTCAGATCGTCATTGGCCTTGCCGAGGCCAAACGACAGCTGCATGCGTGCCAGGCTGTCCTGAGGCGCCTTGGCGTGCTGCGCCTCCATGCCGGCCAATTCGGCATCGCGCTCCTTCTGGCGCTTGACCTGCGTCAGCATCAGCCACGCGCGGGCCATGGCGGGCTGGATCGCCACCGCCTGCCGGAACAGGTCGGCCGCCTCGTCGAGCTTGCCCTTCTCCATCAGCCCGACGCCCAGTCCGTGCAGCAGGTCGGCATCCCTAGGCCGGATGGTCAGTGCCTCTTGGAAAACAGCCAGCGCCTCGTCGAGGCGTCCGGCTTCCTGCAGGGTTTCGGCAAGGCCGATCCGCGCGCGCACGTGGAATGGGTTGCGCTGCACCGTGCCGCGATAGATGTCCTCTGCCTCCTCGAACCGGCCGATCTGCTTCAGCGACGAGCCGAGATTGTCGCGCGCCGCAAGCTGCTCCGGCCGCAGATCAACCGCGCCGCGGAAGAAATCGATAGCCGCCGTGACACGCCCCAGATCGCGCATCACGGTGCCGAGATTGTTGAGGAAGTCGGGATTCGTCGGCTGCAGCTGAACCGACTGTTCCAGGAAATCCATCCCTTCTTCGCTGCGCCCGGTCTGGTGCAACAGCAACCCCAGGAAATGCGCTGCGGCCGCATGTTTGGGCTGACGCGCCAGCACCTGCCGGTAGATCGCTTCGGCCTCTTGCCGGCGCCCGGCCTGGTGTAGTTGCAGCGCCTGCTGCACATGCTGGTCGAGGCCCAGCGGCGGCTGGCCTCCCGCGCCAGATTTGGCCGCGCCGGACCTGGTTCCCGCACCCGCCGCTCTTCTCTGATCTCTGTTGATGGGACACCTGCCGTGTTTCTACGCCCTGCGGGACCTAAGCCATGCCGAGGAGAGATTCAAGGTGTGGGCGCGGCCGAACGGCCGGGAGCCACCGCAAGGTACGCGCAACCACAAGCCGGTCGCGACGTTGAGCCTGCGCGGCCAGATGCAGGAGTTCCCCAATGCCCCTTACCGCCTTCGCCATCAATTGCTCGCTGAAAGCCTCGGACGACAGGGAAAAATCGTCAACCGACAAGTTGATAGCCGATCTGCTCGCGGCGCTCAAACCGCATGGCGTGGAAGGCGAGGTCGTGCGCGCGCTCGATCATGACATCAAGCCTGGCGTGCTCTCCGACATGGGCAAGGGCGACAACTGGCCTGGCCTGCGCGAAAAGATCCTCGCCGCCGATATCTTCATTCTCGGCTTGCCGATCTGGTTGGGCCAACCATCGAGCGTCGCCAAGCGCATCATGGAGCGGATGGACGCCTTTCTCGAGGAAACCGACGACAAGGGCCGCATGCCGGCCGCCGGCAAGGTGGCCCTGGTGGCGATCGTCGGCAACGAGGACGGCGCGCATCACTGCCACGCGGAGTGCTTCCAGGCGCTGAACGATGTCGGCTTCACCATCCCCGCCAATGGCGGCGTCTACTGGGTCGGTGAAGCCATGCATGACGTCAATTACGTCGACCTGCCGAAAGCCCCCGACAAGGTCAGCGAAGCCATCGAAATGGCGGCCTCGAACGCTGCTCATCTGGCCGGCCTGCTCAAGAGCAAAGCTTATGTTGGCGTGGAAAAATAATGCGCCGCCTTGCCTTCCCTTCTTGCGGGAGGGCAGAATCTCAGCACGGCCCGTTGCCGACAATGTGGTAGTCCGAGGCACGGGCCTCGCAGGCGTTGGGGAAGGTGCGCATCTCGCCATGCCGGCGGGCGCACACCGGCGCGTATTCGCGGGTGCAGAACGTCTGCTCGCCGCCACCACCACCGCCGTCGCGGCAGGGGCTGTCGCGCACGATGCGGTAACCCGCCCGATCGGCAAGGCAGGCATTGGCGAAGGTCTGGCGATCTGCGCCGCGCCGGGCGCAGACCGGCTCGTACTGCTTGGTGCAGAATTGCGGATCAGGGCGCGGCGGGCGCGGCCCCGGTCCTTCATCGACGACGACCGTACAGGCGGCGAGAATTGCCGATAGGAACAGGATGGTAAAACCCTGCCGTGAGAAGATTGCCGCAAGAAACCTCATGATCGTCTCTCCCTCGATCTCCGTCTCGGTCCATACCGCCCAAGACTGCTTGGCGGTTCGCTGACAATGATATCGATCAAAACAAGATTTAAATCAGTCGCCTATGGCATGATCCTCGCTATTCCATTGCCAATTGGAACCCCGTTCGCGGCCTCTGTCGGGAAATGACCGGGATCAGTGAGGGCCTCGCCGCGCGTTGCCGGCAATCATCACTTGTGGCCTATATATGACCACGGCCGTGGGCCGATGACCCCTCGGGCAACGAAGCCTATTTGCAGCCGGTCGACGCCCTGATCGGTCGATTTTTTTGCGTCGGATGCGCTCGTGGCGGCGGCCCGCGGCGCTATCTTGCAACGTTCACGTTTCCGTGCGATAAATTCTGTGTTCGGGCATTTGCGACCCGGAGAGCGGAACGTTTTGGACGACCTTTCCCCGATACTGTGAATCTCTGACGGCCCCGTTTTTCGGCGGGGGGTTTTGACCATGCGCCAATGCATGACTGCCGAAGCAACCACCGGGAACTGCCCTCGACGCCAGGTGGCGGGCAGGACCACCAAGACTGAACGGGTGAAGGAGTTTCCCCAATGGCCCAGACCGGCACCGTTAAATTCTTCAATGCGACCAAAGGCTTCGGTTTCATCACGCCCGACGGCGGCGCCAAGGACGTGTTCGTCCACATTTCAGCGATCGAGGCCTCGGGCCTACGCACGCTGGTCGACGGCCAGAAGGTCACCTTCGACGTCGAGCCGGACCGCATGGGCAAGGGCCCGAAGGCGGTCAACCTGCGCGCAGCCTGAGCGATCGGCGCCGCACATCCCAGGCGGATGCGCGATCGAGCAGCTTGATCAGCACCTGGGCCAGGCAGACAGATTTTTGAAAGGCGCGGCGGTTTTCGTCGCGCCTTTTTCATGTCCGTGGCGCAGCATAAACGCATGTCATCTGGAAGTTCATCCGGTCCGGGCCAATGACACGCGTCATAACAAGCACTTAAAGCACGACGTGCTTTAAGTGCCCGGAAAACTTTCACTTGCCGATGGCGCTAAAATAAAGGACAAATTTCCATTCGGGCATTTGCCGGCCCGAGACTGGAGTTTATGGGATCAAAGGAGCTTCCCATGCCGCAGACCGGCACCGTCAAATTCTTCAACCATGCCAAAGGCTTCGGCTTCATCACACCGGATGATGGCGCGAAGGATGTCTTCGTCCATATTTCGGCCGTGCAGGCGTCGGGTCTTCCCGGTCTCGAAGATGGGCAGAAAGTGACATTCGACACCGAGCCGGACAAGCGCGGCAAGGGACCCAAGGCCGTCAACCTGTCGGTCGGCTGAGCCGGCTTCGCACCGACGCCGGCTCCGGCAGGTCTGGTCAGCGCCCCGTAGGCGCGGGTTTGATGTCGAGAAACAAGGCGTGCGGTCAAATTTTCGTTCAGCCCCCGTTCAGCCACGGTCCCATATTAATCATTCGTAAAGCCGGACCGCATCCCCTGCAAAACTGCACGGCCCGGCACGAAGGAGACCAAGATGAACCGAATTTTCAAGACAGCCGTACTGTCCGCCGCCGTGGTCGCCACCACGCTGGGGACCTTTTCGGCGGCCAATGCCGATGACTGGCGCCGTTGGCACCATCACGGCCATGGCCATGGCGATGCTGTCGCGGCCGGCGTTCTCGGCCTTGCCGCCGGCGCGCTGATCGGTGGCGCGTTGGCCAATGACCGGCCGCCGCCCGATTCCGACCGTTATTACGATGACGGCTATTACGATCGTGACGTGCGGATACGCCCGGCCCCGGTGCGCCGCTACTACGTGGAACCGCAGGTGGTCTATGCCCACCGCTATGCCGAACCGTGGACGCGCGGCTGGTACGAGTACTGCTCGGACCGCTACCGCAGCTTCAATTCCCGGACCGGCACCTTCACCGGCAGTGACGGCGAACAGCATTTCTGCACCGCCAACTGAGGCTTCCCTGCCCCAAACAAAAAAGCGCTGACCGCAAGGCCGGCGCTTTTTGCTATCGGCTTGCTAATGCATGTCGCCCGGAAGTGTCCTCGGTTCCGGGATAACGACATGCATAATCAGAAGTTTACAGCAGGTCGGCAATCCTATTCGCCGCGACATGCTGTAGGCTTTCGAACCCGGAGCCGGTCCAGATCTCATTCAGGTCAAAAACGGATTGGTCCGCCGTTCCTCGCCGAAGCGCCCGCCGGGACCGTGACCGCAAATGAAGCCGATGTCGTCGCCAAGCGGCAACAGCTTGTTCTTGATCGAGGCGATGAGTGCCGCGTGATCGCCGCCCGGCAGGTCGGTGCGGCCGACCGAGCCGCGAAACAGGACGTCGCCGACATGGGCGAATTTGCCGGCGCGGTTGTAGTAGACGACATGGCCAGGCGCATGGCCGGGGCAATGCAGCACCTCGAACACATGGCCGCCAAATGACACCGTCTCGCCTTCTGTAAGAAACCGATCGGGCACGCAATTGCGCACACCGCCGATACCGTAGCGCCTGCCCTGGTTCTCCAGATTGTCGAGCAGCATCTTATCGGCCTCATGCGGGCCGATGATCTCGATGCCGAGTGCTTCCTTCAACTCCATGGCGCCGCCGGCATGGTCGATATGGCCGTGCGTGATCCAGATCGCCTCGGCCGTGATCGCATTGTCCTTCAACACCCCTAGCACCTTGTCGATGTCGCCGCCGGGATCGACCACCACGCCGTGCTTGTCATCCATGTCGAACAGGATGGTGCAGTTCTGCTGGAACGGTGTGACCGGCACGATGCCGGCATTGAGCTGACCCATGATCGTCCTTTCGCTGTGTCAGCGATCATGTAGAGACATCGGTCAAAACCGTCCACAGCAGGAAGGTCAAACAGTGCGTGTCCAAAAAGAAATGGGCGGCCGAAGCCGCCCATTTGCCAGCCCGAGATTGGCAGGCTTATTTCTTCATGGCGCCCATGACCGCGCCCAGAATGCCGGTCAGGATCGCGCCGCCGCCGGCGCCACCGACGATGTTCTGCAGGTTGAGCGCGCTGCCCAGGCCGCCGGTCGCCGCCGCGGCCGCCGCCGGATCGACGCCGTGGCCGAGCAGGCTGCCGAGGATCGCCGCGCCGCCGACACCACCGATGGCTCCGCCCAGGATTTTGGGAAGCTGACCCATCGCCGCCGTCTTGATCGCCGCCCCGACCGCCTGACCACCGATAATGCCTGCAATGATCTGAATGATGATCGGAAGAAGCGTGTTCATGTCCATATGATTAGTCCCTCCATAGCTGCCAGCCTCCCGGGCCGACAGCATCATGAGAGACGCCGAATTCGATGAAAGTCAAATGCACAAACGCTGAAATAAAAGGGGCGGCCCGAAAACCGCCCCTGCTTGCCCGAAAAGCTGTGACTATCGTTATTCTGCGGCGATGGCATGCTTGGGTTGAACGGCGATAGAATAGTCGTTCATGAGATTCTTGGCGATCTCGCCGACTTCGAATCGGTAAGGGCCGATCTCCGAAACCGGGGTTACTTCCGCTGCCGTTCCGGTCAGGAAGCACTGCTCGAACCCTTCCAGTTCTTCCGGCAGGATGGCGCGTTCGATGATCTCCAGGCCGCGATCCCTGGCCAGGCCAATGACCGTGCGACGGGTGATGCCGTCGAGGAAGCAGTCGGGCTTGGGCGTGTGGATCTCGCCGTCCTTGACGAAGAAGATGTTGGCGCCGGTCGCTTCCGCGACCTGGCCCCGCCAGTCGAGCATCATGGCGTCGGCATAGCCCTTGGCCTCCGCGGCATGCTTGGACATGGTGCAGATCATGTAAAGGCCGGCAGCCTTCGACCGCGACGGCGCCGTGCGCGGGTCGGGCCGGCGCCATTCCGCCACATCGAGACGGATGCCCTTCAGCTTCTGCGCCGGGTCGAAATAGCTCGGCCACTGCCAGATGGCGATAGCGACATTGATGCGGTTGTTCTGCGCCGAAACGCCCATCTGCTCGCTGCCGCGCCAGGCGATCGGCCTGACGTAGGCGTCCTGGAAGCCCTGCTTCTTCAGGAGCGTGGTCGAGGCGTCGTTGAGCTCGGCCACCGAATAGGGAATCTTGAAGCCGAGCAGGCGCGCCGATTCATGCAGGCGCTCCGTATGCTCGTTGAGCTTGAAGATCTCGCCGCCATAGGCACGCTCGCCCTCGAAGACCGCGCTGGCGTAATGCAGGCCGTGGGTCAGAACGTGGATCTTGGCGTCTCCCCACGGAACGAACTCGCCATTCATCCAGATGAAGCCGTCCAGTTGATCGAAGGGAACGGATGCCATGGTAACCTCCCGCGGACCTCCGTCCGCATATCTCAGTATCGTTGCGTGTTCTTTTTTTGGCCGCGCTATTGCGATTGGCGACGCCGGCCGGTGTCTCGAAGCGTAGGCGGATAATCGCGCTCTGGCAAACTCAGGAAGTTCCGGAAAAACCGGCCTGCCTTGCCTTTTCGTTCGCAATCCGCCCAAAAGCTTGTCAAAAATTACCATTGCAGGGAAATTACGTCAATAGTACTGACATAATCTCCCGTTCCGATGGAGAAATGATGACGGATAAAAGCCCACCTGCCGGAAAACCGATCAGGACCGCGATCACCAGCGAGGACGGCATCGACTTCGCCATCATCGAACTCTTCTTCTTCGCCTATCGGGACTTCACTTCCGATCCCGACCAGATCCTGGCTGATTACGGCTTCGGCCGCGCCCACCACCGCGTGCTGCATTTCGTCAACCGCCGGCCGGGCCTGACCGTCGCCGAACTGCTCGATGTGCTGAAGATAACCAAGCAGAGCCTGGCGCGTGTGCTCAAACAATTGATCGACACCGATCACGTCGTGCAGTTGCAGGGCCCGCGCGACCGCCGCCAGCGTGAACTCTATCCGACGGCCAAGGGCCGTGCGCTGGCGCTGGCGCTGGCGCGGCCACAGTCGCGCCGCATCCGTGCTGCATTGGAAGATTGCGGTGCCGCCGAACGGACCTTGGTGGAACGCTTCCTCGAAGCGATGGTCAATCCGGAACTGAGAGCTCAGATCGACGTTGGGTCCGCAAAAATGTCAGGGAAAAGCCATGGAGAGCACTGAGAGGATCGACCAGGCGGCCGCACCGGACGACGATGCGCCGCATCTGCTCGTGGTCGACGACGACACCCGTATCCGCAATCTTCTCAAGCAATATCTGACCGAAAACGGCTTCCGCGTCACCGTCGCCGGCAATGCCGACGAGGCCCGCCGCAAGCTCGCCGGCCTCGACTTCGACCTGCTTGTGCTCGATGTCATGATGCCGGGCGAAAGCGGCGTCGATCTCACCAAGGCGCTGCGCGCCGAGAAGAACGTGCCGATCCTGATGCTGACCGCCTTGTCGGAGACCGACAGCCGCATCTCGGGCCTCGAGGCCGGCGCCGACGACTACCTGCCAAAACCCTTCGATCCGCGCGAGCTGATCCTGCGCATCAACAACATCCTGCGCCGGGGCGGCCCGGCGGCGACGCCCAAGGTCGAACAGTTGGTGTTCGGTCCCTACACCTTCCAGATCGCCAGGCGCGAACTGAAGCGCGGCGGCGAGGCGCTGAAGCTGACCGACCGTGAACAGGAGATCCTGGCGATCTTCGCCGCGCGCGCCGGCGAAACCATCCCTCGCCACGAGCTGGTCGGCGACGATTCGGAAGTCGGCGAGCGCACCATCGACGTCCAGATCAACCGGCTGCGCCGCAAGATCGAGCGCGATCCGTCCAACCCGGTCTGGCTGCAGACCGTGCGCGGTATTGGGTATCGGCTCAGCGTGGAATAGAATACCGGCCGCAGCCCAAGAGCATGATCCCGAAAAGTGGGAACCGGTTTTCGGAAAAGATTATGCTTCAACAAAGAGTTAGATCAGGATGACGATTCAGCCAAACGTCATGCTGATCTAATACCGCCGACGGATGAAAAGAGCCAATGGCGACCACGGAACTGGAACAGCCGGACAATGACGGCTTGAGCGCACGCGCCGCGCGGACGCTCAAGGCGGTGCCGCGCAGCTGGAACCGGTTCTGGCGCCTCGTTTCGCTTTACATGCCCAAGCGCCTCTATGCGCGCTCGCTGATCATCGTCATCGCGCCGATGATCCTTTTGCAGTCGGTCGTCGCCTTCGATTTCATGGAACGTCACTGGGCAACCGTGACGCAACGCCTGTCGCAGGCCACCGTGCGCGACATCGCCGCCATCATCGACCTGATCGAAACCTACCCGCACGACGGCGACTACGCCAACATCATCCGCATCGCGCAGGACCGCATGCAGCTGAAGGTCGACCTCCTGCCGCCCGATCCGCTGCCGCCGCCCGGTCCAAAACCGTTCTTCTCGATCCTCGACGATGTTCTCTCCGCCGAAATCACCCGCCAGATCAACCGGCCCTTCTGGATCGACACGGTCGGGAATTCCAACATCGTCGAGGTGCGCGTCCAGCTTGAGAACAAGGTGCTGCGCGTCTTCGTGCGCCGCAGCCAGGCCTATGCCTCCAACACCCACATTTTCCTGATCTGGATGGTCGGCACCTCGCTGGTGCTGCTGATGATCGCCATCCCCTTCCTGCGCAACCAGATCCGGCCGATCCTGGCGCTTGCCGAGGCGGCCGAAAGCTTCGGCAAGGGCCGGCCGATGCCGCGCGATTTCCGCCCGCGCGGGGCCGAGGAGGTGCGCCGCGCCGGCTTTGCCTTCATCCAGATGCGCGAGCGCATCGAGCGTCAGATCGAGCAGCGCACGGCCATGCTGACCGGTGTCAGCCATGATCTCAGGACCATCCTCACCCGCTTCAAGCTGCAGCTGGCGCTGGCCGGCGGCAAGGCCGAGACCAAGGCGGCGCTGGACCAGGACATCGAAGACATGCAGTCGATGCTGGAAGGCTATCTCGCCTTTGCCAAGGGCGAGGCGTCGGAGGATCCGGGACGTTTCGATCTCGAAGCCTATTTCCAGAAGCTCGGCGAAGAAGCGAACTTGCGCAAATGCAGACTGTCGACGACGCTTTCCGGCGATCCGACCGTGCATGTGCGGCCGAACGCCTTCGCGCGGCTGCTGTCCAATATCATCGGCAATGCCTTCCGCTATGCCCGCACCGTGGAGGTCGCCGCCAACCATGGCCGCGGCTCGCTTCTGGTCACCATCGACGACGATGGGCCAGGTATTCCGGCCGACAGGCGCGAAGACGTGTTCAAGCCCTTCGTGCGGCTCGACGCGGCCCGTAACCTTGACGCCAGCGGCACCGGGCTCGGCCTGTCGATCGCCCGTGACATCGCCCGCAGCCATGGCGGCGACATCACGCTCGACGACAGTCCGATGGGCGGCCTGCGCGTCGTGATCAAGGTTCCGGCCTGATTTCTATTTGACTATCCGGGCAAGATCTTGCCTGAAAACCGGTTTCGACTTTTCGGGATCACCGTCTGCTTCATCCGCCCGTCATGAAACCATGGTCAAGAGTGCGCATGAAGCGCGCGACCGCACTTGATTCGTCCTTGCCGCCTCACTTCGACCTCGTGCCCGTCAGGGTGCGCTGGAGCGAAGCGAGGACGGCCGCATGGTCGCCGTTCCGGCATCGTTTCAAGGCAACCGCCGACCTCCGGAGCAAAGGGCCGCCATGCGCATATTGATGGTCACCGACGCCTGGCGCCCGCAAGTCAACGGCGTCGTCCACACGCTGGAGCGGCTAACCGAGACCCTGAAATCCTTCGACGCCGCGGTCGAATTCCTGACCCCGAACATCTTTCGCACCCTGCCCTTGCCGACCTACCCCGACATCCGCCTGGCGCTGACCACGCCCGGTCATGTCGCGCGCCTGATAGATGGCTACAAGGCCGACCACATCCACATCGTCACCGAGGGACCGCTGGGCATCATGGCGCGGCGCTATTGCCGCAATGCCCGCCGGCCGTTCACCACCAGCTATCACACCCGCTTTCCCGAGTATCTCAGCGCCCGCCTGCCGGTGCCCGAGAGCTGGACCTATCGCTGGCTGCGCGATTTCCACAATTCGGGCCAGGGCACGCTTGTCGCCACCCAGTCGCTCGCCGACGATCTCACGGCGCGCGGCTTCAACAAGCTCAGGCCCTGGACGCGCGGCGTCGACACCGAGCATTTCCGGCCCGACAAGCGCAAGGACCTCGGCTTCCCCGGCCCGGTTTTCCTGTGCGTCGGCCGCGTCGCCATTGAAAAGAACCTCTCCGCCTTCCTCGATCTCGACCTGCCGGGCAGCAAGGTGATCGTCGGCGAAGGTCCGGAGCTTGCCAAGCTCAAGGCCAAATATCCCCAGGCGCATTTTCTCGGCCATCGTCCCAATGACGAACTGGCCGAAGTCTACGCCTCGGCCGATGTCTTCGTCTTCCCTAGCCGCACCGACACCTTCGGCAACGTCATCATCGAGGCGCTGGCCAGCGGCACGCCGGTCGCCGCCTATCCGGTGACCGGGCCTATCGACATCGTTGGCGACGGCTTTGGCGGCGCGGTTTCGAACGACCTGCGCGAGGCGGCACTTGCCGCGCTCGACATCAGCCGCGACCAAGCCCGCGAGCGCGCCATGCGCTACAGCTGGAAGGCCAGCGCGGAAATGTTTCTCGACGCGGTCGAGGAAGCGCTCGGCGTGAAGCGCACGATCGCGGCCTGACAGGGTCGACACAGCCGAGCCGCCGCCGGCGAGCTTTAGCTAGGTGTGGAGCCTCAAACAGGTTGTCCTTGGTTAGCCCGAGGCGGCTGATAGGTGGTCTTGATTTTAAGCTGCCGTGTGGCCGGTGCCAATTGTAGCGATGAAGCCATCGTGGCAGTCTGCGGTGCGTTCATGAGAAGTGTTGTAGGATCGAGCATAAGCCCATTCGCGCAGAGTCGGAGGTTTGCTCCTGATTCCGGCGGATGCGGCATCGCCTTCCTTCCTGAACCTTGTGCTGATGCATTTTGGACTGGCGTGGCCGTCCGACGTCCTGCATCTTGTGCTCTCAGCCGCAACGGTCGGAACCATTCTCGGCGCGTTTCGGCCTCCAGCTATCGCGTCAATTCAATCGGCCGCGACGCCGTGATGGCGTCTGCCGGGGCTTCCTGCCCGCTATTTCAGAATAGCCGCCCGCCGTCCGGCACCTTGCGTTCGATGGCGCCCAACACGACTGCGCCCTCTTCATCGGGGAAACCGAGCGTCAGCACTTCCGACATGAACGGGCCGATCTGGCGCGGCGGGAAATTGACCACCGCTAACACCTGCCGGCCGATCAAAGTCTCGGGCGTATAATATTTGGTGATCTGCGCCGACGACTTCTTGATGCCGATCTCGGCGCCGAAATCGATCTTCAGCTTGAAGGCCGGCTTGCGCGCCTCCGGAAACGGTTCAGCCTCGACGATCGTGCCGGCGCGGATGTCGACACGATCGAAGTCGGCAAAACTGATCTCGGGCTTGCGCTCGTTGCTGGAACTCATGTCGAACGCTTCTTGCTCAGGCGTTGCCGAAAGTCTCGAACAGCACGCCGGCCAGCGCGTCCTTGGCCGAGGTTCCCGACCAGACGACGAACTGGAAAGCCTGGAAGTAACACTCGCAGGCTTCCAGCGCCGAGGACAAAAGCACTTCGACCTGCTGGCTCGATGGTTCGACCCCGCCGGCCAGGAGCAGCGACTGGCGGAACATGATCGCGCCTTCCTGCTCCCACAGGTCGAAATGGCCGAACAGCATCTGTTCGTTGATCAGCGACAACAGCCGCATCACTTCCAGCGTGCGGGTTTCCGGCACCTTGATGTCGAAGGCGCAGGCCAGGTGCAGCGCCTCGAAATCCTCCATCCACGAGAAGGAGACGTGATAGTCGGTCCAGCTGCCGGCAACCGAGATCGAGATTTCGTCGTCGCCGGCCCGTTCGAAGGACCAGTCATTGTTGTGGGCCACCTGCTCGATCACATCCACCGGATGGATTTCGCGGGAAAATTCGAGTTCGAGAAGTTCCATGGAATGCTTCCTGTGTTCAGGGGGAGCGCCACACGCTCCGCGGGGCACACACGACGAACAATCTTGTCTAGAACTCGGACGGCCGGGACTTCTCAACGCAAAGACCCCAGACCGGACCCCACCGCCCGGCGCATGACCCCTGCTCCGAATCATGCAACAAATTCAGTCTATTGATCGGGAGTCGCGTGAACAGCCCAATTTTTCGCACTGCGTCATTCGCATGTGGAAAGGTGCCTGTCACAAAGAGTCACGCAATGCCGGTAAGCGATTCACGGCAAAGCGATTTTCAGGCTGGTGCTTTGTGGAAAAGTTTAACGAATTATTTTTTCGGCTTGGGCTTCGCCGGAGCCGCAGGTGTAGCCTGACCGGTCAGTTCGGCGATCCTGGCCTCGAGCGTCTCGATGCGCTCGGCGAGCCTGCCGTTCTCTTCTCTCGCCTTGGCCGCCATCTCGCGCGCGGCCTCGAACTCCTCGCGCTGCACGACATCCATGGAGTTGAGGATGCGTTCCGCTTGGCCCTTGAAGGCCGTCTCCACCTCGCGCCGCACACCTTGAGCGGCACCGGCGGCATCGGTCATCAACTTGGCGAATTCATCGAGAATGCGGTTCGGTCCGGTCGACATGGCAGATCCTCGCTTGCATGATTTGAATTAGTGACGTGGCGCGAGGAATGCAAGAACGTTGGAAGCTGATGCGGCATCTGCGTTGCTATGGCGCACAACCGCATGGCGACTGCCGCGTCCTGCGGAAGGCTCCTGAACGGCTCCGAAGCTGTACTTGGTGGTGGCAAGTCGCCTATTATGACGCCCTCGTCTCCCTTCAGGCACGTTCAACCCGGGATAACCAATGGCAACGCCCCCGCGCAGACCGACAAATCCGATGGAAGCCGCCGAAGCTGTCTTCAAGCCGGTGAAGAAGCCGGCACCGGCCCCGCCTCGCGAACCCTCCACCGCCCCGAATGTCCGCGAGCTTGTCTCGATCAGGATCGACCGGGCCGTGCTCGAGCATTTCCAGGAAGATGGCCCAGGCTGGCAGGACAGGATCAACGACGCCTTGCGTGAAGTGGTGGCCGGCAAGCCCAGGGGTTGAGGACATCCATCCGCGCGACGGATCTTGAAGCGATCCCGTTCACGAGCCATGGACGGCCGTGCCCTTGCCTTGACCCTGCCAAAACCCTGCCGCATGGTCCGCGCCGATCGCAACCGAGAGCTCCCCGTTGAACGAGTATTTCCTGCTGCCGCTGGCTTCACTGCCTTTCCCGAACATCAACCCGATCCTCATCCAGATCGGGCCGCTGGCGGTGCACTGGTACGGCATCGGTTACATCGTCGGCATCCTGTTTGCCTGGTGGTATGCCAAGCGGCTCGCCGCAAATCCGAAACTCTGGCCCGACGGCGTCCTGCCGATGAAGCTGGAGGACCTCGACGATTTCATCGTCTGGGCGGCCGTCGGCGTGGTTCTGGGCGGCCGCACCGGCTATGTCCTGTTCTATGACCTGGCGCGCTATATCGCCCATCCTCTCGATATCTTCGCCGTCTGGCAAGGCGGCATGTCCTTCCATGGCGGCCTGCTCGGCGTCATCCTGGCCATGACGCTGTTTTCCTTTAAGCGCGGCATCCGCACCTGGTCGCTGTTCGATGTCGTGGCGGCCGGCGTGCCGGTCGGCCTCGGCCTCGTGCGCGTCGCCAACTTCATCAACTCCGAGCTCTGGGGACGGCCGACCGACGTGCCCTGGGCGATCGAATTCCCCAATGGCGGACCGTTCACCCGCCATCCGAGCCAGCTCTACGAGGCCTTGCTCGAAGGGCTGGTGCTGTTTGTGGTGCTGCGCATCCTCACCCACTCGCGCCTCAAGCTGAAGACGCCGCGCTTTGTCGGCGGCGCTTTCATCTGCGGCTACGGCCTGTCACGAATTTTCGTCGAGTTCTTCCGCGAGCCCGACCAGCAGCTCGGCTATCTTCTCCGCACAAACTGGCTGACCATGGGCATGATCCTGTCGACGCCGATGGTGCTGGCAGGCATCTGGGCGATGGCCACAGCCAAGCCGGTGAAGCAAGTGCAGCCGCAGGCGACATGACGCGACTGAAATCCCGTATCGTCGACCTGATCGAGGCGGTGGGTCCGATGCCCATCAACGAATACATGGCGCTGTGCCTGTTCGATCCGCGCGACGGCTACTACACCACACGCGAACCGTTCGGCGCGGCCGGCGACTTCATCACCGCACCGGAAATCAGCCAGATGTTCGGCGAACTCGTCGCCGTCTGGCTCTATCAGGCTTGGGCAGCGATCGGCCGGCCGATGCCGGTCACCGTCGCCGAGATCGGCCCTGGCCGCGGCACGCTGATGAAGGACATGCTGCGCACCTTGTCGCGGCTCGACCCCGCCTTGGCCAGTGGCGCCGCCTTCGCCATGATCGAGACCAGCCCGCGCCTGACGGAAATCCAGAAACAGACGCTCGGCGCGACACCATTCGCTGTTTCATGGCACGAAACCATCGACACGCTGCCGCGGCAACCACTGCTGATCGTCGGCAACGAACTGTTCGATGCCATGCCCATCCGCCAGTTCGTCCGCGCCGGCGCCGAGTGGCGCGAGCGCATGGTCGGCCTGGACGACGCGGACAATCTTTGCTTCTTCGCGGGCGTCGGCTCGGTCGACCCGACGCTGCTGCCCGGGGATGCAGCCGACGCGCCGCAAGGCGCGATCGTCGAAATCGCGCCCGCCCGCACCGCCCTGATGGCGGCCATCGCCGAGCGCATAGCCGCTCATGGCGGCGCCGGGCTGTTCCTCGACTACGGCCATCTGCGGCCCGGGGTCGGCGACACGCTGCAGGCCTTGCGCCGGCACAATCACGAAGATGTGCTGGCCAATCCCGGCGAAGCCGACCTTACCTCCCATGTCGATTTCGCCGCCCTTGCAGCGACCGTGCGCGCGTACGGTCTCGACGCCTACCTGTCGACGCAGGGCAATTTCCTGCTCGGCATGGGCATTCTGGAGCGTGCCGGCCAGTTGGGCGCCGATGCCGGCCAGGCAGCACGCGACAAGATATCAGATGCCGTCGAGCGCCTCGCCGGCCCGCGAGCCATGGGCGAACTCTTCAAGGTCCTAGCCGTCGTTCCGCGCGGCGTCGCCGTCAGGTCCTTCGCCACGGCGGATTGACTTTTCGTCGCTACCCCTCCCAATCTCCCGTCCGGTAAAAGACGGCCGGACCGCCGGCCGCTTTTCCTTGACGAAACCGCCCACACGGACAACAACGCCCGCATGCTGAATCAGACCAAACCGGATCCCGTTCGGTCGCCGCTGCTGGACCAGGCGCAGGCACAAGGCATCCGCCACGGCTACTTCACCCGCATCGGCGGCGTCTCCACGGGCATCTACCGGGGCCTCAACATCGGCACTGGGTCGGATGACGACCAGGCGCTGGTCGCCGAGAACCGGGCCCGTGTCGCCGCCTGGATGGGCGTGCCCGCAAGCCATCTGCTGACCGCCTGGCAGGCCCATTCACCCGACGTCGTCATCGCCAGGGAACCCTTCGCCGGCGAGCGTCCCAAGGCCGATGCCATCGTCACCGACCGGCCGGGCATCGCCATCGGCGCCTCGACCGCCGATTGCGGCCCGGTTCTGTTCGCGGATGCCGGCGCGCGCATCATCGGCGCGGCGCATGCCGGGTGGAAAGGCGCTTTCACGGGCGTGCTCGAAAACACCGTTGCCGCCATGGAGAGCCTCGGCGCCCGTCGCGAAAAAATCGTTGCCGTGCTTGGCCCTTCGATCAGCCCCGACAATTACGAAGTGGGGCCGGAATTCGTCGCCCGCTTCGTCGATGCCGACAGTGAAAATGCGCGATATTTCGTGCCTTCGGCACATGCCGGCCATTCGATGTTCGACCTCAACGGCTATACGATCGACCGGCTGGCCAAGGCCGGCGTTACGGCCGAAGGCCTTGGCCGCTGCACCTATGCCGAGGAAGATCTGTTTTACTCCTACCGGCGCACCACGCACCGTAGGGAACCCGATTATGGCCGGCAGGTTTCGGCAATTGTTTTGGAGAAGGTATAATGGCGCTGCATTTTGAACGATCGGAATTCGACGCGCGGCGCGACCGGCTGATGATCGAGATGGCCGAGAAGAAGCTCGACGCCATCCTGCTGTTCGCGCAGGAAAGCATGTACTGGCTGACCGGCTACGACACGTTCGGCTTCTGCTTCTTCCAGTGCCTGGTGGTGAAGGCCGACGGTTCCATGGTGCTTCTGACCCGTTCGGCCGACCTGCGCCAGGCGCGCCAGACCTCGATCATCGACAACATCGTGCTGTGGACCGATCGCGACGGCGCCAATCCGGCCGTCGACCTGCGCAACCTGCTCAACGAACTCGACCTGCTCGGCGCCCGGATCGGCGTCGAATACGACACTCACGGTCTGACCGCCTATAATGGCCGCCGCCTGGACGAGCAGTTGCAGACCTTCGGCCAGATCGCCGATGCCTCCGGCATCGTCGGGCGGTTGCGCCTGTTCAAGAGCCCGGCCGAGGTCGCCAAGGCGGAGAAGGCCGCCAATCTGTCCGACGACGCGCTGGACGCGGCGCTGCCGCTGATCAAGCAGGGCGGCGACGAGGCCTTGATCCTCGCCGCCATGCAGGGCGCGATCTTCGCCGGTGGCGGCGACTATCCGGCCAACGAGTTCATCATCGGCTCCGGCGTCGATGCGCTGCTGTGCCGCTACAAGGCCGGCCGCCGCAAGCTCACCAAGAATGACCAGCTGACGCTCGAATGGGCAGGGGTCTTCCATCACTACCACGCGCCGATGATGCGCACGGTGCTGACCGGAAAGGTCTCCAAGCGCCATCAGGAGCTGTTTGATGCGGCACGCGCCGCCCTTCTGGCCGTCGAAAAGGCGATGACGCCCGCAAACACCTTCGGCGACGTGTTCGACGCCCACGCCCGCACCATGGAAGCGCACGGCCTGACCAAGCACCGGCTGAACGCCTGCGGCTATTCGGTCGGGGCCCGCTTCACGCCGTCCTGGATGGATATGCCGATGTTTTACCAGGGTAATCCCGAACCGATCGCGCCGAACATGACGTTGTTTGCCCATATGATCATCATGGATTCCGAGACCGAGACGGCGATGACGCTTGGCCGCACGTACCTGACCACCGAATCCCAGCCGAAGCCGCTGTCCCGCCATGATCTCGACTTGATCGTGCAGTGAATCCATAATGGGAGGCGTTCTTCGCCAAGGAGTTAGAAGGCAAATGAGACGATCGCATGTGACGACCGTGTCATTGCTTGTGGCATTGGCTTTGGCTGCCTGCACCAACGCAAAGGACGTCCTCGAGCCTTCCGCCATCACCCCGCCGGCGGCTTCGACGCAGCCGGCAACGCAGGGCAGCTCGGCGGCCACCGTTCCCGCCCCGGCGCCATCTACGGCCGCGACGGCCACCACGACAGCGGGCGCACCCGCCGCCGCGCCCGTCACCTCCGCCCAGGCTGCCGCCATCCTGTCGAAGACCCGGCTGCAGATCGCGCCGATCGTCGGCGCTTCGGTGGAAACCGCCACGCCGCTGACGGCGGAACTGCAGACACGCGCCAGGCAGCGCGGCATCACGCTGGCCGGCAGCCAGGACCAGACCGCCACCCATGTGCTCAAGGGTTACTTCTCGGCGATGACGGAGGGCAAGGACACCACCGTCATCTATGTCTGGGACGTCTACGACCTATCCGGCAACCGGCTGCACCGCATCAACGGCCAGATGAAGGCGCCTTCGACCGGTTCCGGCGCCGGCGCCGACAGCTGGAAGTCGGTCTCGCCAGCCACCATGCAGGCGATCGCCGACCAGACCATCGACCAGTTCGCGGCCTTTCTCAGTGGCAAGGCGAGCTAGTCCAGAACCCAAAAGTAGAAAACGGTTTTGGGAAAATCCGGATGCTCGAACGAGCAGAGGGAGCAGCGGAAGTCCGCAGCTCTCCGCTGCCAGTCGGTGATGGCTAACAGTTTTCGTGAGCTTAGCCGGCGGATTCACGATCTCGACGCTTGCAATACCGGCGCGGGCCGCTAAAAGCCCGGTTAAAAGGCGCAGGAGAGTCCGCCAGGCCTCTCCGTCCTCCACCAGGAACGGTGCATGAAACTCTTCGCGGGCAATTCCAACAGGGTGCTGGCCGAAGCGGTCGCTCGCTATCTCAACATCCCGCTGGGCAAGGCCAGTGTCAGGCGCTTCGCCGACCAGGAAATCTTCGTCGAAATCCAGGAGAATGTGCGCGGCGAGGATGTCTTCATCCTGCAGTCGACCTCGTTCCCGACCAACGATCACCTGATGGAACTGCTCATCATGATCGACGCCTTCATGCGCTCCTCGGCCAAGCGCATTACGGCCGTTATCCCCTATTTCGGCTATGCCAGGCAGGACCGCCGCGCCTCCGGCCGCACGCCGATCTCGGCCAAGCTGGTCGCCAACATGATCACCCGCGCCGGCGTCGACCGGGTTTTGACGCTGGATCTCCATGCCGGCCAAATCCAGGGCTTCTTCGACATCCCGACCGACAATCTGTTCTCGGTGCCGGTGATGGCCCGCGACGTCAAGGCAAAATACAAGCAGCTTGGCAACGTCGTCGTCGTGTCGCCCGATATTGGCGGCGTGGTGCGTGCCCGCGCGCTTGCCAAGCGCTTCGACGCGCAGCTCGCCATCGTCGACAAGCGCCGTGAGCGTCCGGGCGAATCGGAAGTCATGAACATCATCGGCGCGGTCGCCGGCAAGGATTGCCTTTTGATCGACGACATCGTCGATTCCGGCGGCACGCTGTGCAATGCCGCCGACGCGCTGCTGGCCAACGGCGCCACCAGCGTCACCGCCTACATCACCCACGGCGTGCTGTCGGGCGGCGCGGTCGCTCGCATCAGCGGCTCGAAGCTGCAGGAACTGGTGATCACCGATTCCATCCAGCCGACGCAGGGCGTGCTCGACGCGCCCAACATCCGCGTCATCTCGATCGCCGACCTGATGGGCGAAGCCATCTCGCGCACGGCGACCGAGGAATCGGTGTCGAGCCTGTTCGACTGAAAACCCGTCACCCCTGCGGCAAGGCCGATGGCGTCGGTGCCTCTGAGCGGGCCCGAGCTCGCCGCATGCCTTCGCCGGCATCGCGCGCGCCGCGCATATAGCCGCGCGGCGAGGAACCCAGCATGCGCTTGAACATGGTGATGAAGGCCGGCACGCTGTCATAGCCAAGATCGAGCGCCACCCGGGTGATCGGCTCGCCGTCGGCGAGCCTCGGCAGCGCCGCGAACAGGCAAGCCTGCTGGCGCCATGTTGACAGCGACAGGCCGGTCTGGCGCTGGAAGGCGCGCGTGAAGGAGCGCCGGCTCATGCCGACCGTATCGGCCCATTCGTCGATCGTCGCATGCGGTGAGGGTGCGGCGACGAAACGCCGGCAGAGCGCCGCCAGTTTGGGATCCGACGGGAACGGCAGGCCGAGCGGCCGCTCCGGCAATTGCGGGATCTCGTGCAGGAGAAGGTTCATGATCAGGCCGCCGCGCCCTTCAAGCTCGCCGCCTTGCGGCAGTTTCTCGGATTCCACGATCAGACTGTGCATCAGGTCGGTGATGCCGACGACGCGCATGCCCTCCGGCAGGCCCGGAATCGCCTGCGGCATGACATAGACCGAGCGCATCGAGACATCGCCCAGCATCTCGACGGAATGTTCGATGCCGGCCGGGATCCACATCGCATGGTCCGGCGGCACCATCCACCGGCCATGCCGCGTCGTCACCAGCACGACGCCGACCAGCGCATGCAGCAACTGGCTGCGGCTGTGGTGGTGGTGCGGCACGTGGTAGCCGTCCGGATATTCGGTCGGCAACACCACCGCCGGCCCGACCGCCTGCTCGAGCCACTGCCAGCGCAGCCCGTGCAATTGCTCGAGATCGGCGTGGCCGGCGCCGAAAATCTCCCTGGTTTTTGGCATTCGGTATGGCCCACTTGCGAAACTCTTGGACCAAACCACGAAAGAAGTCGCTTGGCAACCGGACTATAAGGCAGCCTGCGGGAAGCGCCCGCCACACCGCCTGCGGGAAAAACCGCCAAAAAGACTACGGAGCCTATCTTGACCGATACAACAGCCACCAGCGTCGCGCCGCCTGCGACCGCCAGTCACGCTTCAGTCCAGGCGACGGCCTTCACCGTCATCCTGGCGGTGAGCCTCTGCCACTCCATCAACGACATCATGCAGTCGCTGCTATCGGCCATCTATCCGCTTCTGAAAGACAATTACGGCCTCGACTTCTGGCAGATCGGCCTGTTGACCTTCACCTTCCAGGTGACGGCATCCCTGCTGCAGCCGATCATCGGCGCGGTTACCGACAAGCGGCCGATGCCTTATTCGCTGCCCTGGGGCATGGCGTCTTCGCTGATCGGCCTGGTCGTGCTGGCCTATGCCGGGCACTACTACCTCCTCCTGATCGGCGCCTCGCTGATCGGCATCGGCTCGGCGATCTTCCATCCGGAGTCCTCGCGCATCGCCCGCTTCGCATCCGGCGGCCGGTTTGGCCTGGCGCAGTCGCTGTTCCAGGTCGGCGGCAATTTCGGCCAGTCCATGGGCCCATTGCTGGCCGCCTTCATCGTCGTGCCCTTCGGCCAGACCAGCATCGCCTGGTTCGCCGTCGGCTCGCTGATCGGCATCGTCATCCTGTGGCAGGTCGGCGGCTGGTACAGCCGTCTGCGCGCCGCGCAAGGCAATCGCAAGACGGCAAGCTTCGTCTCGCCCTTCCCGCGCCGCAAAGTGATGTGGGCCTTGGTGGTGCTGACCTTGCTGGTGCTGACCAAGAACGCCTACATCGCCAGCCTGGCCAGCTACTACACCTTCTACTCCATCCATAAGTTCGGCGTTTCGGTGCAGATGTCGCAGGTCATGCTGTTTCTCTTCCTCGGCTCTTCGGCGCTGGGCATCCTGCTTGGCGGTCCGTTCGGCGACCGCTATGGACAAAAGGCGATGATCTGGTTCTCGATCGTCGGCGTCCTGCCCTTCACGCTGGCGCTCCCCTACGCCAACATGGAATGGACGATGGTGCTGACCGTGCTGATCGGCCTGATCCTGTCGTCGGCATTCTCCAACATCGTCGTCTTCGCGCAGGAACTGGTGCCGGGCCGCGTCGGCACGATCGCCGGCATCTTCTTCGGCTTCGCCTTCGGCGTCGGCGGCATCGCGGCCGCCGTGCTTGGCGTCGTCGCCGACATGAAGGGCATCGATTTCGTCTTCCAGATCTGCTCCTACCTGCCGTTCCTGGGATTGCTGACGGTGTTCCTGCCCAACATGAAGGAAGCCCGCAAGGCGCAGGCAGCCGCATAAAATCATCCGAGCTGTATCCAGGCAAAGGCACCCGCCATATGGCGGGTGCCTTTGCCATTCAGGCGGGAAGGATTCAGGCCTTGAAGAAGGCCAGCAGGTCGGCGTTGATGATTTCGGCGTGGGTCGTGGCCATGCCGTGCGGAAAGCCCTTGTAGACTTTGAGCTCGCCCTTCTTGAGCAGCTTGATGGTCAACAGCGCCGAGTCGGCAATGGGGACGATCTGGTCGTCATCGCCATGCATGACCAGCACCGGCACGTCGATCTTCTTCAGGTCTTCGGTAAAGTCCGTCTCCGAAAAGGCCTTGATGCAGTCATAGTGCGCCTTGGTGCCACCCATCATGCCCTGGCGGTACCAGTTGTCGATCACACCTTGCGAAACCTGCGCATCCGGGCGATTGAAGCCGTAGAACGGGCCGGCGGGAACATCCACGTAAAGCTGCGCGCGGTTGGCGGCAACGCCTGCGCGGAAGCCGTCGAACACCTCGATCGGCAGGCCGCCGGGATTGGCTGGGGTCTTGAGCATGATCGGCGGCACCGCGCCGAGCAAGGCCGCTTTGGCAACACGGCCGCCCGCACCATACCGGGCGACATAGCGCGCCACCTCGCCGCCGCCGGTCGAGTGGCCGACATGGATGGCATCCCTAAGGTCGAGATGCGCGACAAGTTCAGCCACATCGGCGGCATAGGTGTCCATCTCGTTGCCGATATCCGTCTGCGTCGACCGGCCATGGCCGCGGCGGTCATGGGCGATGACGCGGTAGCCTTGTGACAGGAAGAACAGCATCTGGGCGTCCCAGTCGTCGCTGCTCAACGGCCAGCCGTGATGGAAGACGATGGGCTGGCCGGTTCCCCAGTCCTTGTAGTAGATCTGCGTGCCGTCCTTGGTGGTGATCGTGCCGCTGCCTGAGCCTGATTTGGTCTGCGAGGTCATCTCAATCTCCGTTCGATTAGTATCGCAATAAACAATATCGCGATATAGATATCGTTAGCGCAGCTCGATCCCCGTGTCTACAAAAAATATGTATCGCGATATCATTTTTTGCAGTACGTATTTTAGGCGTTTAATCGGCAAAGGAATGCGTCGTGCCTCTCCCGTTGGACAATCAGCTGTGCTTCACGCTCTACGCCACCAGCATGGCGATCAATCGCACCTACAAGCCGATGCTGGACGAGATGGGCATCACCTATCCGCAATATCTCGTGCTCAACGTGCTGGGCGAGGCTGACGGGATGTCTGTCGGCACGATCGCGCACAGGCTCGCTCTGGAATCGAGCACGGTCACGCCGCTGGTCAAGCGCATGGAACAATCCGGCCTGGTGACCCGCCGGCGCAGCCAGACCGACGAGCGCCAGGTACAGGTCGACCTGACATCAGCCGGCCGCAAGCTGCTCGTCCAGTGCAATTGCCTGAACGAAACCCTGGTTGAGCGCTCGGGCATGACGTTGGCCGAGCTCGACGCCCTGAACCGGCAGGTCCAGGCACTGCGCGATGCCTTGAGCGGCGACCGTTAACGACGGCCTTTCCCACCTCCGCTTGCACGCCTGCCCGCCTTCCGCTATAGAGCCGCCACCCGCGTAGACACCCTTGGAGGCAACGCGGCGGAAGGCTGCCTTCCCCTTGTGATCCCGAACAAAGATCCGCTCGCTGCGGTTTCCGGCATTCGGGCACCGAGGTCTGGCGGCTTTCGACGTTTACGGCCTGGCACATCGCCAACCGTAGGCGCTCCATAACACGCGAAAGGAAAAGCCATGAGCCACGATACTTACGAGCTCAAGGCCGAAGCGCGCGAACAGGTCGGTAAGGGGTCCGCCCGTGCAGTTCGCCGCAACGGTAAAGTGCCTGCAGTAATCTACGGTGACAGACAGCCTCCCCTGGCGATCGCGCTCACCTACAAGGACATCTACTACAAGATCCATGGCGGCGGGTTCCTGACCACGGTCGCCACGATCGATGTCGACGGCAAGAAGATCCAGGTCCTGCCGAAGGACTTCCAGCTCGACCCGGTCAAGGATTTCCCTGTCCATGTCGACTTCCTGCGCATCGGCAAGGACACCGAAGTCAACGTCGATGTTCCCGTGCACTTCATCAATGAAGACAAGTCGCCCGGCATCAAGCGCGGCGGCGTGCTCAACATCGTGCGTCACGAAGTCGAGTTCCACTGCCCGGCCAACGCGATCCCGGAATTCATCACCGTCGATCTCACCGGTGCCGACATCGGCGATTCGATCCACATCTCGGCGGTCAAGCTGCCGGCCGGCGTCAAGCCGGTCATCTCCGACCGCGACTTCACCATCGCGACCGTTGCCGGCTCTTCGGCGATGAAGCCGGAGACGGAAGAGACGGTTGAGGTTGCGGCTCCCGAAGCGGCTCCCGCCGCCGAAGAGAAGTAACTCTTTTCACGCCCGGAGGCGACGATGCTTGTCTTTGCAGGCCTCGGCAATCCGGGCGCGAAATACGCTGAAAACCGGCACAATGTCGGCTTCATGGCGGCGGACGCTATCGCCCGCCGCCATTCCTTTTCGCCCTGGTCGAAGAAGTTCCAGGGCCTGATTTCCGAAGGCACGCTCGGCGGCGAAAAGATCATCCTGATCAAGCCGCAGACCTTCATGAACCTGTCCGGCCAGTCCGTCGGCGAAGCGCTGCGCTTCTACAAGCTCGACCTTTCCGCCCTCACCGTCTTCTATGACGAGATCGATCTTGCCGAAGGCAAGCTGCGCATCAAGACCGGCGGTGGCGCCGGCGGCCACAACGGCATCCGCTCGATCGACGGCCATGTCGGCAACGCCTATCGGCGCGTGCGCATCGGCGTCGGCCATCCCGGCGTCAAGGAAATGGTCCAGCATCATGTGCTCGGTGACTTCGCCAAGGCCGACCGCGACTGGCTCGACCCGCTGCTCGACGCGATCGCCGACAATGCGGCGATGATCGTCAAGGGCGACGAATCCGGCTTCATGAACAAGGCCGCCCTTGCCGTCCAGGGTAAGGCGGGCGTCGAACCGGAAAAGCCGGCGCAGAAGCAGTCGAGCCCGAAACAGCAAAGCCCGAAACAGCAAAGCCATGTCCGCCAGGCCCGCCCCCAGCAGGCGCCCGCCAAACTGCCCGAGACCGGCCCGATGGCCGCCATGCTGAAGAAACTCTTCGGCAACAAGGACTGAAGCGTAGGCGCATGTGGCCTTACAGGGCTTGACGTTCCTAACCCCTATCGCCCATAGCCCTCATCAAATTTCGCTTTTTCCCGATAGGACCGGACAAAATGGGTTTCAAATGCGGCATCGTTGGCTTGCCCAATGTCGGCAAGTCGACGCTTTTCAACGCGCTGACGAGGACGGCCGCCGCGCAGGCCGCCAACTATCCCTTCTGCACCATAGAACCGAACACCGGCGAGGTGGCGGTGCCCGATCCGCGCCTGCAGAAGATCGCCGAGGTCGCCAAATCGAAGGAGATCATCCCGACGCGCATCTCCTTCGTCGACATTGCCGGCCTGGTGCGCGGCGCCTCCAAGGGCGAAGGGCTGGGCAACCAGTTCCTCGCCAACATCCGCGAGGTCGACGCCATCGTGCATGTGCTGCGCTGCTTCGAGGATGACGACATCACCCATGTCGAGGGCCGCATCGACCCTGTCGCCGACGCCGAGACGGTCGAGACCGAGCTGATGCTCGCCGACCTCGACAGCATCGAGCGCCGCATCGTCCAGATCCGCAAGCGCGCGGGCAGCAAGGACAAGGAAGCGACGACCGTATTGCCGATGATGGAGGCGGCACTCGAGCTGCTGCAGGCCGGCAAGCCGACCCGCATCCTGCTCAAGGGGATTTCGGCGGAGGACCTGCGCATCCTGCAGGGCCTGAACCTCTTGACCTCGCATCCCGTGCTCTATGTCTGCAACGTCGCCGAGGTCGATGCCGCGACCGGCAACGAGCACACCAGGGCCGTGGAGAAGATGGCCACCGCGCAGGGCGCCGGCACCGTGGTGATCTCGGCTGCGATCGAGGCCGAAGTCGCCCAGCTCTCGGATGAGGAAGAGATGGAGTTCCTGTCCTCGCTTGGGCTCGACGAGCCTGGCCTGAACAAGGTCATCCGCGCCGGCTACGACCTGTTGCATTTGATCACCTATTTCACCGCCGGGCCGAAGGAAACGCGCGCCTGGACCATCCACAAGGGCGACAAGGCCCCACAGGCCGCTGGCGTCATCCACACCGACTTCGAACGCGGCTTCATCCGCGCCCAGACCATCGCCTACAACGACTTCGTCACGCTGGGCGGCGAAGTGGCGGCCAAGGAAGCCGGCAAGGCACGCGATGAAGGCAAGGAATACGTCGTCCAGGACGGCGACGTCATGATGTTCAAGTTCAACACGTGAGGAGGTCGTCATAGAGCGGCCCCCTTCGGCTGGATAGCACCATCCCTGCGGCATGGTTGTCGCGGGCTGTCTACGAGGACTGAGGACATGAACAAGCCCACCATCATTACGCCGAACGGGGACCGTATGGCCATTCTGCCACTCGCCGACTACGAGAGCCTTGTTGAAGCGGCGGAGGACGCGGCCGACATTCAAACCTAGATCAGATCAAGCAAAAGATTGCTGCCGGCGAGGAAGAGCTTATCCCGGCCGCCGTCGTCAACCGCATCCTGGACGGCGAGAATAAGGTCCGCGTCTGGCGCGAGCATCGCGGGATGTCGGCTCGCGACCTCGCTGAAAAGACAGAGATCAGCGCAGGCTATCTCTCGCAGATTGAGACGGGCACCCGCGACGGTACCTTCGACACGATCAAGCGCATCGCCGCCGCCCTCAATGTCTCGGTTGACGATCTCGCGTAGCGCCCGTTGCGAAAACGAAACCGGACCTGTCGTGCTCCATGCTCATCGATCGGAGGCGCGGCGGCTGGGCTCTGACCGACGCGGCGGGCCCGATCACGCGGGCTGGTTCACCAGAAAGGGCTTGACCAAACCGCCCGCGGCCTGCATCCGGATTTTCCGATCCAAGGGGATCGCGCATTCTACAACCGGATTTGCAGACCATGACCGGAAAGACATGGGCCTATGAGGACTTCGTCGAAGGGGCCAAGTTCGACCTCGGCACCAAACAGGTGAGCGCGGCCGAGATCATCGAGTTCGCCAGCGAGTTCGACGCCCAGCCGATGCATCTCGACGAGGAGGCCGGCAAGGCCAGCATCCTCGGTGGCCTCTCGGCTTCGGGTTGGCACACCTGCGCCATGTTCATGCGCATGCTGTGCGATGCCTTCTTGCTGGACTCCACCTGTCAGGGCGCGCCCGGCGTCGATCAGGTCAAATGGAAGAAGCCGGTGCTCGCCGGCGATACGCTGCGGGGCAACCTCGTGGTTCTGGCCAGACGCCTGTCGAAGTCGAAGCCGCAGCTCGGCTTCGTGACCATGCGCAGCGAACTCGTCAACCAGCGCGGCGAAAGCGTCTTCGAACTCGAGAACTCCGTCATGTTCCTGACGCGCGATGCCGCGGGGAATGCGTCATGACGCTGGATGAATTCTTCCGCATCGGCACGACCGTCACACTCGGTTCGCACACATTCGAACCCGAGGCGATCAAGGCGTTCGCCCGCAAATACGACCCGCAGATTTTTCATATCGACGAGGAGGCGGCGAGGAAGAGCGTGCTCGGCGGGCTCTGCGCCTCCGGCTGGCACACTGCGGCCACCTGGATGAAGCTGAACCTGGAGACCCGCCTGGACGCCGAAGGCTGGGACGGCCCGGTGCCCGAATTCGGCCCCTCGCCCGGATTCAAGAACCTGAAATGGCTGAAGCCCGTCTACGCCGGGCAAACCATCACCTTCACGCGCACGGCCCTTTCCCACCGCCCCATCGCGTCCCGCCCCGGCTGGCGGTTGCTGGCGCTGCTCTGCGAGGCCTCCGATTCGACCGGCGGCAAGGTACTGGAATTCGAAAGTGCGGTGCTGGTGAGGGTTGGGTGAGGCGTCTCTTCCTTCTCCCACAACAAGGGGAGAAGGAAGAGACTC
Source organism: Mesorhizobium sp. B2-3-13 (assembly GCF_006442195.1). Classification (NCBI taxonomy): domain Bacteria; kingdom Pseudomonadati; phylum Pseudomonadota; class Alphaproteobacteria; order Hyphomicrobiales; family Phyllobacteriaceae; genus Mesorhizobium; species Mesorhizobium sp. B2-3-13. Next base: position 86,342 of record NZ_VFVQ01000006.1, on the reverse strand, counting down.
GACCCCTCAATGTCCCTCGAAGCCGATCAGCGTCCGCACCGGCACGCCGAGCGCCTCGAGCTTGGCGCGCCCGCCCAGATCCGGCAGGTCGATGACAAAGCAGGCGGCGAGAATATCCGCCCCGATCTGGCGCAGCAGCTTGACCGCCGCTTCCGCCGTGCCGCCGGTGGCGATCAGATCGTCGACCAGGATCACCTTCTCGCCGGGCGCGACGCCGTCCTTGTGCATTTCCATCTCGTCCAGCCCGTATTCCAGGCTGTAGGCGACGCGCACGGTCTCATAAGGCAGCTTGCCCTTCTTGCGGATCGGTACGAAGCCGGCCGAGAGCTGGTGGGCGACGGCGCCGCCCAGGATAAAGCCGCGCGCTTCGATGCCGGCGATCTTATCGATCTTCTGCCCGGCATAGGGATGCACCAGCTCGTCGATGGCGCGGCGGAAAGCGCGTGCGTTGCCGAGCAGTGTGGTGATGTCGCGAAACAGGATGCCGGGCCTGGGATAGTCGGGGATGGTGCGGATCGACGCCAGCAGCGTGTCTTCGAGCGAGGATTTCATGAAGCGGCTCCGGATGATCCAGCTGACAGAAGCGAAACGGCGCGGGGCCGATCGTAACCCGGCGCGACCGACAACGGCTAGCGCGATGTGACGATCGAGACAAGCGCATCCGACAAAGGATTTGGCAGCGATGCCAGGCGATTTCCTTGCCCTGGGCCGCAGGCCCTGGCCGACACGAAAAGGGGCGCCCGAAGGCGCCCCGCTCGAACAGATGCTATCGGCCAATTTTACATGCCGAGATCGGAACGAAGCTCCGCCCTGGCTACTTCGTACTCGGCCTTGAAGTCATCGCGGTTGAGCAAGACCGCGGCGATGACGCTGCCGGAAATCTTGCCCATCTCGACGTCGGACGGATAGTGGATGCCGCCGACGATGCGGTTATGGGCGAACTCGGCCGCGCGGGCCATGATCTCGGCACGCCTCTCCGGAACCATGTCAGCCAGGATGATGCCCATCATCGTGCCGACGGTCGCATGGCCCGACGGCCAGGAACCGGAGCTCGACAGCTTCACCACCGGCTTCACGAGATCGCTGAGCTGGTGCGGACGCGGGCGCTTCCAGACGTCCTTCGCCGGATCGACGACGGCGCCTTCGGTCTCCACCACGCGATCGAAGAAGGCGCTGAATTTCGGCAGCTTGTCCTTGTTGAAATTCGGTCCCATGACGTCGGCGAAACGCCAGACGTTTTCCTCGGCATCGGCGATGGCGCGGGCTTCCATTTCAGGTGTGCGCGTGACTTGCATGGTCAGCACCTCGCCAAGCTCGGCCTTGGTCTCGGCCGAATCATTGGCCGGCGGCGGCGGCAGGATCATCGTCAGGTCGACGTCCTTGTTGGTGATGAAGGGCTTTGCGTCTTCGGCGCGGGCCGTGGAACCAACGACGAGCAGCAGCAGGCCTGCCGCTAGCGATGCGTATCTTTTCATGGGCGTGATCCTTTGATGAGAGCGCCGCAGGATCGCGATGTGTGGTGACGGCCATGTGACACCGCCGAGACGTGGCGGTGCAATCCACCCGAAAAACAGAAAAGGGCGCCTCGCGGCGCCCCATGTCGTGCCTTGAACGGCCCAACGCCTAATGTGCGACGGCTTCCCATACTTTGCGCTTGGTCATGTAGACCAGGGCGCCGAACAGAAGCAGGAACACCAGCACGCGGAAGCCCATCTTCTTGCGGTCTTCCATGTGCGGCTCGGCCGCCCATGTCAGGAAGGCAGCCACGTCGCGGGAATACTGGTCGATGGTCTGCGGCGAACCGTCGTCATAGGTCACCTGGCCGTCGGAGAGCGGCTTGGGCATCTTCAGCGACACGCCCGACATGAAATACGGGTTGTAGTGCGTGCCTTCCGGGATGACCATTCCGGCCGGGGGCGTCTGGTCATAGCCGGTCAGCAGCGAATGGATGTAGTCGGGACCACCGGCATCATACTGGGTGAAGATGTCGAAGACGAACTGCGGGAAACCGCGCTCGACGCCGCGCGCCTTTGCCAGCAGCGACATATCCGGCGGCGCCGCGCCGCCATTGGAGGCAGCGGCGGCTTCCTCATTGGCGAACGGCGCCGGGAAATGATCGGATGGCTTGCCGGGACGGTCGAACATGTCGCCGGCATCGTTGGGGCCGTCGTGGATGGTGTATTCGGCTGACAGCGTCTTGATCTGCGCGTCGCTATAGCCGAGGTCCGACAGCGTGCGGAACGCCACCAGGTTCATCGAATGGCAGGCCGAGCAGACTTCCTTGTAGACCTTCAGGCCGCGCTGCAGCTGCGCCTTGTCATAGGTGCCAAACGGGCCGGTGAAGCTCCAGCTCATTTCCTTCGGCTCGTTGATCGGGAAATGCGTCGGTGCCGCCGCGTTGTGCGCTTCTTCAGCCGCTAACGCCCAAGTGCCTGCTACTCCGGTGCCGGCGGCCACAAGGCCGATCAGCGCCAGCGAGGTGAGAATCTTCTTCATGCCAAATCCCCTTAGATTCTCTACCGCTCAGCCCTTGGTCTCAGGTGCTGCCGTGGCGCCCACCGGATGTCCGCTGCCACCCTTGTTCTTTTCGAGCACCGCCTCGGTGATCGAGTTCGGCAGCCTGCGCGGTGTCTCGATCAGGCCAAGAACCGGCAGGACGATGAGGAAGAAGGCGAAGTAGAACAGCGTCGCCATCTGCGCCATGAACACATAGCTGCCTTCCGCCGGCTGCGAGCCCAGCCAGCCCAGCAGGATGGCATCGGCCACGAACAGCCAGAAGAACAGTTTGTACCATGGCCGGTAGACCGCCGAGCGCACCTTGGAAGTATCGAGCCACGGCACCAGGAACAGCATGACGATGGCACCGAACATGCACAGCACGCCGCCGAGCTTGGAATTGATCGGCCCGACATTGAAGGTGATGGCGCGCAGGATCGCGTAGAACGGCAGGAAGTACCATTCCGGGACGATATGGGCCGGGGTCTTCAACGGGTTGGCGACCGTGTAGTTGTCCGGATGGCCGAGATAGTTCGGCAGGTAGAAGACGAAATAGGCGAAGACGAACAGGAACACGATCATGCCGAACGCGTCCTTGATGGTCGCGTAGGGGGTGAAGGCGACGGTGTCGGTCTTCGACTTGACCTCGATGCCGGTCGGGTTCGACTGGCCGACGACATGCAGCGCCCAGACATGCAGCACCACGACGCCGGCGATCATGAACGGCAGCAGGTAATGCAGCGCGAAGAAGCGGTTCAGCGTCGGATTGTCGACGGCGAAGCCGCCGAGCAGCAGCTGCTGGATCCAGTCGCCGACCAGCGGAATGGCGCTGAAGAAACCGGTGATGACGGTGGCGCCCCAGAAGCTCATCTGCCCCCATGGCAGCACATAGCCCATGAAGCCGGTCGCCATCATCAGGAGGTAGATGATGCAGCCGAGGATCCACAGAAGTTCGCGCGGCGCCTTGTAGGAGCCATAATAAAGACCGCGGAAGATGTGCAGGTAGACGGCGATGAAGAAGAACGAGGCGCCGTTGGCATGCATGTAGCGCAACAGCCATCCCGAATTCACGTCGCGCATGATCTTCTCGACCGAACCGAAGGCGAGATTGGTGTCGGCCGTATAGTGCATGGCCAGCACGATGCCGGTCAGGATCTGCGCCACCAGCATGATCGCCAGGATGCCGCCGAAGGTCCACATATAGTTCAGATTGCGCGGCACCGGATAGGCGATGAAGCTGTCATAGACCATCCTGGGCAGCGGCATGCGGGCGTCGAACCAGCGTTCGATACCGGTCTTCGGCGTATAGGTCGAGTGTCCCTCGCTCATCGAAATATCCCCTGCCTCAACCGATAAGGAGTTTGGTGTCGGAAACGAACTTGAATACCGGAATCGCCATGTTCTCCGGCGCCGGGCCTTTGCGGATGCGGCCGGCAGTGTCGTATTGCGAGCCATGGCACGGGCAGAACCAGCCGCCGAAATCGCCCTCCTGGCCGAGCGGAATACAGCCCAGATGGGTGCAGACCTGAACCATCACCATCCAGGCTTCCTTGCCGGGCGTGGTGCGGTTGGCGTCGGTTGCCGGCGCATCGGATGGCAAATTGGCGTTGCGCGCGATCGGATCTTTGAGATCGGAGAGGCTGACGGCCTCGCCGTCCTTCATTTCCTTCTCGGTGCGGTTGCGCACCACGACCGGCTTGCCGCGCCACTTGACGATCAGCGAGCTGCCAGGCGTCAGCGAGGAGACATCGACCTCGACCGAAGCGAGCGCCAGTGTCGAGGCGTCGGGGCGCATCTGGTCGATGAACGGCCAGGCGACGGCACCGGCGCCAACCACGGCGGCCATGCCGGTGGCGACGTAGAGAAAATCTCGACGGTTGGGATCGTGGATGTCGGTTGCGCTCACGGGTGCCTGATCCTTTCGCCTCTTCCGCGCCGGTGGCCGAGCCTTGTCCCCGCTCAATCACGCCAACCCGACAGCGCATGGCGAACAGGCTAGCGAATTCCTCCGGCATTTGGACTTCGGTTTATGCGTGAAGCCCGTTTTTGTCCAGACGGGTGAAGGCACAAGGGCAGATTGTCGCGGGGACGAAATACCCTGTCGCCGGGCGGGACGGCCAGGCGCGGCGAAAGGCGGCTAAACAACCGGGAAACAACCGCAAATCCGATGCCTGGCTTCGCCTCGACACGGAGCATCGGCGTGATCTATCCTTGGCCGCATGGCGCATGTCATCGATCGCGAGGAATGGGCTGTTCGTTCGAACCACTGGAAGGGCGAACTGCAATGCGGCGCCTACGGCTCGAACTCCTGCCTGATCTTCAACTACCTGCCCGACGTCGGCGGCGGCCCGCGGCTGCACGCCCATCCCTATGCGGAGATCTTCATCATCCGCCAGGGCACCGCCTTGTTCACGGTCGGCGACCAGGAAATCGAGGCCACCGCCGGTCAGATCGTCATCGTGCCGCCGCACACGCCGCACAAATTCTCCAATCTCGGCCCGGGTCCGCTGGAAACGACCGACATCCACGAGAACGGCAGCTTCATAACCGAATGGCTGGAGTAATTCCTGCATAACCCTGGCGGCTTCCCGGTCGGCGCCTAGATCTACGGCATGGCAGCCAACCGGAAAGCCGCCAGGGCCAGGACATGCAAACCTCGACCATCGAAATCGAAGGCCTGAGCATTGCCACGCGCGAGGCAGGCCCTGCCGAAGCACCGGCTTTCATCCTGCTGCACGGATGGCCGCAAAGCTCCTACGCCTTCGAGCGGGTGATCGGCCGGTTGGCGGCCGACTACCGGGTCGTCGCCCCTGACCTGCCCTGCATCGGCGGCTCGCAAGGCCTGCCCGGGGCTGGCGACAAGAGAACCCTGGCGAGACTGATGAGAGGCGTCGCAGAGACTTGCGGACTACGCCAGCTCGTGGCCGCCGGCCATGATGTCGGCGGCCAGATCGTGTTTGCCTTGTTGAGAGACCATCCGGACATCCTTTCCGGCGCGGCGATCATGGATGTCGTCATTCCAGGCATCGCGCCGTGGGAGAAGGTCATTCGCGATCCGCGGATCTGGCACTTCGCCTTCCATGCCGTCCCGGCCTTGCCGGAAACGCTGGTCAGCGGCCATCAGAGCGCTTATTTCGACTTCTTCTTCAATGTGCTTTCGAAGGATCGAGCCTCGATCCCTGACGACGCCAGGGAAATCTACGCCAAGGCCTATTCACGGCCGGAAAGCCTCCAGGCGGGGTTCGACTGGTATCGTGCCTTTCCCGAGGATGCCAAGGTCAATGCCGCGCGGCCCGCGAAACCGATTGCGGTTCCGGTGCTGTATCTGAGGGGTGCGGCCGAGTCCGGCGACATCGGCGACTATGTCGATGGCTTGCGTGCAGCCGGGCTCTCAAATGTCGAGGGCGACATCATAGCCGGCAGCGGACACTTCGTTGCCGATGAAAATCCCGAAGCGCTTGCCGCCCGCCTGGCGCGCTTCCACAGGGAAATCAGCGCGGCAAGCTCCAACTCTACATGGCGCCAAGCCTGACCAGCACGGCTTTCGGGATGTTGTATTCGCGGATGACGGCGTCATGCTTGCGAAAGCCGCACAATTCGCGCTGGATGAAATAGCCATGCACCGCGGCGGCGGCCTCCTTGAGCAGACGGGGGCGCAACTCATCGTCGCCATTGTCGCGCAGCCGGGCCAAGGTTTCTTCCACGCGCTGCCCCGCGCGACCGAGTGCCGCCGCCTTCTCGGCGAGGATTTCATGGCCAAGCGCGTCGAAGGCCGCGTCGGCGGCCGACGCGCCGGCAAGATGAGATGGCGGACTCAAGGACATTTCAGTTCCCCTTCCCGAGCACCATGCGGTGGGTGACGAATTCTTCGCCTTCCACGCGCTGAAAACCAAGCCGTTCATAAAAACCGAAGGCTTCCGGCGGCGCGCGGGTGTTCAACACAGCGAAATATTGGCCGGCCCGGCCGATCACGGTCTCGACCAGCATGCGGCCAAGGCCGTTGCGGCGGTGGCGCGCACTGACGAACAGGTGCCGGACCCGGCCCTGGTCCCTGCCCTCGAAATAGGGATCGATGTTCAGCCCGCACACGCCGGCGAGTTCCCGGCCATGCCACATCCCGAACAGTCCCTCGCCCCGCTTCAGGAACTTGTTGCGGCCGCTTGCCCAGCCATCGCCCAGGCGCACCAGCATCCAATAGCCTTCCAGCCGGCTCTCTTCCTTCAACGCGTCGAAGGCCACCACGGTTGGTCGTAAACGCTTGAGGACATAGCCGACCTCTGGGCCGACCTCTGGGCCGAACTCTGGCGATCCAACCATGCGCCTACTCCGCCGGCCGCGTCTCTTCCAGCACGCTTTCCTCGTGATAGAGGAAGCCGCCGGACTGGCGCTTCCACAGCCGGGCATAGAGCCCGTCGAGCGCCACCAGTTCGTCATGCGTGCCTTGCTCGACGATGCGGCCGCCGTCGAGTACCACAAGGCGATCCAGTGCCGCGATCGTCGACAGCCGGTGCGCGATGGCGATAACGGTCTTGTTCTCCATCAGCCGCGTCAGATTCTCCTGGATCGCCGCCTCGATGTCGGAATCGAGCGCCGACGTCGCCTCGTCGAGAATCAGGATCGGCGCATCCTTGAGGAAGACGCGGGCGATCGCCACGCGCTGGCGCTGGCCGCCCGACAGTTTGACGCCGCGCTCGCCGACGAAGGCCTCGTAGCCCTGGCGATCCCTGTTGTCGCGCAAGGTCAGGATGAATTCATGGGCCTCGGCCTTCCTGGCCGCCGCGATCACCTGCGCGTCGGTCGCATCGGGCATGCCGAGCTTGATGTTGTCGCGCAGCGACCGATGGAACAGAGCGGTGTCCTGGCTGACGACGCCGATATTGGCGCGCAGCGAATTCTGCGTCACACCGGAGACGTCCTGTCCGTCGATAGTGATCCGGCCGCTTTCGAGATCGTAGAGGCGCAGGATCAGGTTGGCCAGCGTCGTCTTGCCGGCGCCCGATGGCCCGACCAGCCCGACCTTCTCGCCCGGCTTGACGACAAGGTCGATGCCGTTCAGCACGCCAAACCCGTTGCCGTAGTGGAATTCGACATTCTTCACGTCGATGCGTCCGCCCGTCACCACCAGCTCTTTCGCGCCCGGTGCATCGGTCAGGCCGAGCGGCTGCGAGATCAGCGCCTTGGAGTTCTCCAGCACGCCAAGGTTTCGCAAGATACCGTTCATCTGCATCATCAGCCGTCCGAGCAGCATGTTGAGGCGCAGCACCAGCGACAGCGTGAAGGCGACGGCGCCGACGGTGATCGAGCCCTCGATCCACAGATAGACGGCAAAGCAGCCGATCGCCGTGATCATGATGCCCGACAGCGTCGTCAACGCCATGCGCACGCCAGTCAACCGGCGGGTGAAGGGACGCAATGCGTCGAGATAGATGTCGAAGCCGTTCCTGATGTAGCGGTCGTCTCCGTCGGCCGCGAACAGTTTCAGTGTCTGTACATTGGAATAGGAATCGACGATGCGGCCATTGATCATCGAGCCCGCCTCGGCCGTCGCTTCGGCGTGCTTGCGGATAGCCGGCAGATAGAGCTTGGCCAGAAATCCGAAGGCGGTGATCCAGATCATCACCAGCACCGCGAGCCTGAGGTCGAGCCCCGCGACCAGCGCCAGCGTCGTCACCGTATAGACGATCATGAACCAGACGACCTCGATGAAGCTTTCCATCAGGTCGCCGGTCGCCTGCCCGGCCTGCCAGACTTTCGTCGCGATCCGGCCGGCGAAATCGTTCTGGAAGAAGGCATAGGACTGGCGCGATACGTGCCGGTGCGCCTGCCAGCGCACCAGATTGTAGAAGCCGGGCGTGATCGTCTGTTCGTCGACCAGCGCCGACAGTCCGACGACCACGGTGCGGATGACCAGCACCACCGCGACCATGAACATAAGTTCGGGGCCGGCGGCGGTCCACAGCGCGTGCCAGCTCCGCTCGCCGGGCAACTGGTCGAGAATATCGACCAGCCGTCCGACGAAATAGAACAGGCCGGCCTCGACCAGCGGCGCGATGCCGCCGATGACCAGCATGGCGAAGAAGGCGAACTTCGCCTGCCCGACATAGTGCCGGAGGAAGCCGGCGACGCTGGCCGGTGGCCGAAGATTCGCCGGCTCTCTGAACGGGTAGACCCAGGTCTCGAACCAGCGGTAGACGGCTGTCATCATGCGGCGGCCATCATTCTGCGGCTTGCCCCTTTACAACTGCGTCGTTGGCGGCGTCGAGCGGGCCGTCTTCGAGCAGGAATCCACCCGACTGGCGCTGCCAGAGCTGCGCGTAGAGCCCGCCTCTGGCGACCAGTTCCTCGTGCGAACCCTCCTCGATGACGCGGCCCTGGTCCATCACGACGAGCCTGTCCATCGCCGCGATGGTCGACAGCCGGTGCGCGATGGCGATGACGGTCTTGCCCTGCATAAGCCTGTAGAGATTCTCCTGGATGGCGGCTTCCGCCTCGGAATCGAGCGCCGACGTCGCCTCGTCAAGGATAAGTATGGGCGCGTCCTTCAACATAACGCGAGCAATGGCGATGCGTTGCCGCTGGCCGCCGGACAGTTTGACGCCGCGGTCGCCGACATAGGCATCGAAGCCCTGGCGGCCGCTATGGTCCGAAAGCGCCGATATGAAATCCAGCGCCTCTGCCCGCCGCGCCGCCTCGACAAGCATGTCGTCGCTGGCATCGGGCCGGCCATAAAGGATATTCTCGCGCACCGAACGATGCAGCAGCGAGGTATCCTGTGTGACCATGCCGATCTGGGCGCGCAGCGAATCCTGCTTCACGCCGGCGATCTCCTGGCCGTCGATCAGGATCCGGCCGGACTCCAGATCGTAGAAGCGCAAGAGGAGATTGACCAGCGTCGACTTGCCGGCGCCCGAGCGTCCGACAATGCCGACCTTTTCGCCCGGCTTCACCGTCAGCGACAGGTTTTCGATGACGCCCTTCTGCTTGCCGTAGTGGAAGCGGATGTCCTCGAAGCGGATATCGCCTTTGGAAACGCTGATCTCCTTGGCATCCGGCCTGTCCTCTACGAGGCGCGGCAGCGAGATGGAGGCAATGCCGTCCTGCACCGTGCCGATATTCTCGAACAGGCCCGACATTTCCCACATGATCCACTGCGACATGCCCCACATCCGGAGCACCAGGCCGATGACCACTGCAACCGCGCCAATCGTCACCGCTTGCCCCATCCACAGCCACAGCGAGATGGCGGTGACCGAGAACAGCAGCAGCGCGTTCAGTATGTAGAGCGAGCCGAACAGCACCGTCACCAGCCGCATCGACCGGTAGACCGTGTCGAGGAAGCCCATCATGCCTTCCCTGGCGAAGGCGGCCTCGCGGCGCGAATGGGAAAACAGCTTGACCGTCTGGATGTTGGTGTAGCTGTCGACGACGCGGCCGGTCATGGTCGAGCGCGCATTGGCCTGCTCCTCGCCGACCTTGCCCAGGCGCGGGATGAAAAAGCGCAGCAACAGGATGTAGCCGACCAGCCAGACGCCGAGCGGCGCCGCCAGCCGCCAGTCGGCCGAACCGACGATCAACAGCATGCCGAGGAAATAGACGATGACGTAGTTCAGGACGTCGATCACCTTGATGACGCATTCGCGCACGGCGAGCGCGGTCTGCATCAGCTTGGTGGCGATGCGGCCGGCGAATTCGTCCTGATAGAAGCTCATCGATTGCTTGAGCAGGTAACGATGCACCTGCCAACGGATGCGCATGGGATAGTTGCCCATCAGCGTCTGCTGGTTGAGCAGCGAATGCAGCCAAACCGTGCCGGGCAGCGCAAACAAGACGATGAAGGCCATGCCGGCGAGCTTCCAGCCCTCCGTCTGCAGGAAAGTCTCGCGGTTCTGCCCCGATAGCCAGTCGACGATGCGGCCGAGGAAGCCGAACATCCACACTTCCGCGATGGCGATGGCCGCCACCAGCACCGCATCGACAAGGATATAGGGCCATGCCCCGCGCGTATAATGCAGGCAGAAGGCAACCAGCGTCTTGGGCGGCTCGACCGGTTCCGCGGCCGGGAACGGATCGAGCCTTCTTTCAAACCAGCTAAACAAAAACATAGGATACGCCTTAAAATCTGTTTTCCGCTTACGCGGCTTGGCGACGTACAAAGTCCTCGGACCGCATGGCGTCGAGGGCCGACGCTCCGGAATCATCCGGAGCGTCGGCCCTGCTTCGCGCTATATAGGGGTTCGCCGGCTTTTCGCCGACAGGCACCTTTGTCGATCCTGACGACACGGCGCCACCAGTCCGGTTCTTCGCGCCCGGCCGGATCAGCCGGACGATCCGGCGCACCAGCGACGGCCGGCTCGGATCGGGAACCGCGTGCGAGAAATCGACATCCGGCAGCATGCCGCGATGCGGACGCCTGCGCACTTCGGCATGAACCGCCGACGAATAGGTGTCGCCGATCAGCAGCGCCCAGGTCGGCAGCCGGTGGACATGCAGGCTCCTCGAGCCCGGTATTCTGTAGGGATCGAACATCGGTCCGTCCTCCGTGTGAAAATAGAGATGAAAAGGATGATCGACATCGTGCCGCGGGATCGGCGGCGGATCAGTCGGGACGCGTTGGGACGGGGCCATCGGCCCCTTCGGCAGCTTAAAAAACATCGCAGGATTCCTTCGAAGACCAGGGTATGGTTTCGGCGGAAATCGGTGCGGAAGTGTCTAAAAGATCAGGAGAAACGTCGTACCGAAACCGCCAGGGCGCAAGTAAGCCCACGGGTGGGGCGCTGGATGTACATGGCCATCATGAATTACCCCTCCATCGGTTCGGGTTGACAATGCTGGTCGTATACTCGACTTCGCAGAAAATGGCCACCCGCAGGTCCAGGAATTTCCAAAACCGCGAAGCAGCTGTGGCCGATCTGCCACTTATTAGAAGGACGCGAAAGTGAACCGTGGTCTCCGCATCGCGCTCTACCAGCCTGACATCGCCGGCAATACCGGGACAATCCTGCGCTTCGCCGCGTGTCTCGGGCTTGGCGTCGACATTATCGAGCCGGCCGGCTTTCCGCTCTCCGACAAAGCGCTCAAGCGCGCCGGCATGGACTACCTCGAAATGGCTGCCCTGACCCGGCATGTCGACTGGCACGCCTTCGAGGAGTGGCGCAACGCGCGCGCGGATCGGCTGGTGCTGCTGTCGACCAAGGCTACGACCCCCTACACCGACTTCAGCTTCACCAACCGCGACATCCTCCTGTTCGGCCGCGAATCCGCGGGCGTGCCGGATCCAGTCCATCAGGCGGCGGATGTTCGGCTGACCATCCCGATGCGGCCCACCGCGCGCAGCCTCAACGTCGCCCTTTCCGTGGCCATGGTGGCGGGCGAAGCCATCCGGCAGCTCGGCTAGGGGACCGGCGGCAGCGCGGTCCGCGGTGATTTTTGCCCAGGCGCACATCCGCCTTCTCCTTCGTTTGCACATCCAGGCTTTCTTGGCTACAAGCTCAACTTAACTTGAGGTCAAGCGGAAAATCGAGAGATGGCACCAGCGTTGGAATTGACGGTCGGCCAGGTGGCTGCGCGCAGCGGTGTGGCGGTGTCGGCGCTGCATTTCTATGAAACCCGCGGGCTGATCCGCAGCCACCGCACGTCAGGCAACCAGCGCCGCTACGGCCGCGACGTGCTGCGCCGGGTGGCGATCATCAAGGTGGCGCAGGAGGTTGGCATCTCGCTGGCCGAGATCGGTGAGGCATTGGCGTCCCTGCCCGAGGGCCGGACGCCGACACGCGACGACTGGAACCTTTTGTCGACAGCCTGGCGCGACGGGCTCGATCACAAGATCGCCCAGTTGAAGAAACTGCGCGACGGGCTGACCGACTGCATCGGCTGCGGCTGCATGTCGATCGACAAATGTCCGCTGCGCAATAAGGAGGATCGGCTGGCCCGGGAGGGAACTGGCGCGCGGCGGCTGGTTCTTCCTTCTTCCCGTGCACGGGGAGAAGGTGCCTGAAAGGCGGATGAGGGGCAGCGCCAGCACTCGAAGGTTCGCGCCGCCCCTCACCTGCCTACCGGCATCCTCTCCCCGCAAACGGGGCGAGGAAATCCTAATCCGCCGCCGGCAAGCGCCTGATCGTAAACTCGATCAAATCCCCCGGGCGCTCGAACCAGCTTTCGATCTCGGTCCAGTAGGCCTGCTTTGGGAAGCGTTCGAACCATTCCTTGGCCTTGAGGCGGGCATCCGAGCGCGGCAGGACGAAGGTCTCGCGCAGGAAACCGTCGCGCGGCATGCGCGCGCGCTCGGCCCGGCTTTGGTCGAGCCTTTTCTTCAGTCCATCCAGCGGCGGTCTTGCCGGGGTGCGCACGAAACAACTCCTTGCACCTGGCGCATGACCCCGAAATCGGAATCGAGGTTCGGAAAGGATCATGCGCGAAACCAAAGTGACTTGACCCTGTCCCTTAAGAGATTAGGGATCGCGCCCGGAAAAGACGAGTCTTTTGTCGACTCACCGCCCCGCAACCGGAGACGGCACTTGGAACGACCTGAAATACCGGCGGGGCTGCCCGCCGACATCGAAGAGAAGAAGATGAAGGCCCGGCTTTGGTTCGAGGCGCTACGCGAGCGCATCTGCGCCACCTTCGAGCAGATCGAGCAGGATCTCGGCGGGCCACTGGCTTCGTGGTCGCCGGGCCGTTTCGAAAAAACGCCGTGGGAGCGCGATCAAGGCACGGGCGGCGGCGGCACCATGTCGATGATGCATGGCCGTGTCTTCGAGAAGGTCGGCGTCCACACTTCGACCGTTTATGGCGAGTTCTCGCCCGAATTCAGGAAGCAGATGCCTGGCGCCGAGGAAGACCCGCGTTTCTGGGCATCGGGCATTTCGCTGATCGCGCACCCGTGGAACCCGAACGTTCCGGCCGTGCACATGAACACGCGCATGGTCGTCACATCCAGGCATTGGTTCGGCGGCGGCGCCGACCTGACGCCGGTGCTCGACCGCCGCCGCACGCAGGACGATCCCGACACGACAGCCTTCCACCGTGCCATGCAGTTCGCTTGCGAGAAGAACGCCGGCGTCGCCGACTATCCGAAATTCAAGGCCTGGTGCGACGAGTACTTCTTCCTGCCGCACCGCAACGAGCCGCGCGGCACTGGCGGCATCTTCTTCGACTGGCTGCATTCGACTGAGGAGAAGGGCGGCTGGAACGCCGATTTCAATTTCGTCCAGGACGTCGGACGTTCGTTCCTCGTCGTCTACGGCCATTTGGTGCGCGCCAACTTCAACGAGAACTGGACCGATGGCGACCGCGACGAACAGCTCATCCGCCGCGGCCGCTATGTCGAATTCAACCTTCTTCACGATCGTGGCACCATCTTCGGGCTGAAGACCGGCGGCAATGTCGCCTCGATCCTGTCCAGCCTGCCGCCGGAGGTGCGCTGGCCGTAACAAGATGGTGAGCGCGACGTGAAGCCGCATTGATGTCCCATTTGTCGAAAATGGGCGCGGAATGTGACGCCAGGAATATCTTTTTCGTCTAATATCCATCTGAAAAAATTGGGTTATTTGTCGCATTTGGGTCGGGAAGCGCCGGTGGTTTGCCTGAGGGCAATTCCAGGAAATGCAACCGCTTTCCCTTCGGAATTGCGTCGGAACGAGGCGGGCCGCGACTCGACGCGACCGGACGGCCCAAAGACGATGCGGATTATCCTCGTCAAAAAGGATGCCCGCTCTTCCAGGAGTATATCAGCATGAGAAAGATCATTGTTTCCGCTGCCGCCGCCGCTCTTCTTGCTTCCGGTTCGGTGGCGTTCGCCGCCGTCAAGCATACCACCGGAACGGTCAAGACCTTCGATACGGCGTCCAAGAGCCTGGTTCTCGACAATGGATCGTCTTTTACGCTTCCCGAGACTTTCAAGGATCCTGGCCTGAAGGTCGGCGAGAAGGTCAGAATTACGTGGGACATGAGCGGCAAGAACAAGGTTGCCGAGGCAGTCAAGATCGTGAAGTGATGGCCTGCCCGCAGGGCTAGCGTAAAGAGGGCGGAGCAGCGCTGCTCCGCCTTTTCACCGTTGACCGCAACCAATACCACCCCATCTGTGTTATGGTCTTCACCCTGCCCGTGGTCCGGTTTCGAGGCCGCACAGCGGGCCAAGAAGATGCGGAGCTCCGGCCTGTCCCTGCAGGGCAGTCGATCCGGCTCCATGGAGGAAGAGGAGAAATCCCATGAAGCAGTTCCACTGCGGATCGCTGGTTCCCGGCTGCGACTGGCACACCCGTGCCGACGAGGAGGCCGAGATCATGCGCCGTGCCGTCGAGCATATGCGCGAAACGCATGGCGAGACGATCATCCGCGAGACGATGATCGAGGCTATCCGCTCCCGAATTGAGAAGGCCCGCGACGCGGCGTAGGGCGCGGCGGGGGCTGTCGGTATTAACAAAGGAACCGCGGTGGCGCTCGGGTAACGCGCGTCGCATCGGTTTCTTTCGACGTATCGCCTGCGCCTCCAAAAATCATATTTGCTCCAGCTAAAATAAACCGTGCGGTAACCGAACCCGTGCGATCGTTCAGACTGATGCCAGACTACAGGGGCTGCCAGAGGAGCCCGTCGCCGTCAGGCGCTGGTCCGGAATCGGTGGGGCGAGGTGTTTCGCGGATGCGCGAAAAGTTCGGCAATCGTGCGAGTTTGTGCGCAACGGCGCTCCTGCCGTGGGCGCTCCTCGGCGCGCCGCCGGCGGTTGCCCAGGAATGGGCGACATCGCTCATCGACATCCACCAGGGCTCGCCGCTCAGCGACAAGGCGAGAGGTCTGGGTGACGGCGGGTATGAGTTGCAGACCGGAAGCCGGATATCGTTCAATCAGTGGTACCAGACAAACTGGGTCGACATGCATGTGGACCTGATGACGCAGATCACGCAGGACACCGGTATTCTTTGGGGGGTTGGCACCGGGGAACAAGGCGAGAAGTATCGGATCGAGCCCAGCCTCAAGCTTGGTTTCCTCACACAGCTGCATCCGAGTGCGAACAGCATACTGTCCCTGTCGTTCACCACGACCTTCGGCGGTAAGCTCACCGAAAAGCCCTGCCAGGCCGATTATGGCGATCTGGGCACCTACAGCGTCAATTGCCGGCTCGCCGCCGGCGAGATGGCGCCCGAGGAAACCTTGAAATATCTGGTTAACGCTAAACCGGAGAGCCAGCATCTCTGGCTGAATTACCGTGTTACTTTCTGATCGCGAGGGGCCGGGCACGAGATGTGGCGTAGCCGCCGGACATACGCGGTCGTCCGTCCTAGCTTCCGTTTGAACCGAGGTAAGATCATGTCAAATGCGCGTTGGAAGTTCGGTGTCGCCACGGCCCTCGCCCTTCTGCCGGCTTCCATGGCGGCGGCTCAAGAAGCTGGCGGTCCGGATCCGCTATCCGCGCTCTGCCTGGGCGGTCGGACGAACGCTTCCATATGCCTGAGCGCAACCTTGCCGGCGGCCACATCGCAGACTTTGCAGGGCTGGATGAGCCCGGATGTCGGAGCCGCATGGAGTGCCGGTTACAAGGGCCAAGGCGTCACCATCACGATCGTCGACGATTTCTCCAGCACATCGAAGTTCAGCGGCAATTTCGGCATCGGCACGCAGACCCAGCGCCACGGCGAATGGACCCGCGAAGAAGCCAGCATGGTTGCGCCCTTGGCAACCATAAGGTCGAAAGACTTTTCCACCAGCTCATCGGTCGCGCTGTCGCCGGGCCTGAACGTGCTCAATCTGAGCTATGGCATGTACACCAATGCGGGTTACAGCCCCAGCCAGATCGGATGGAGCGCCGAGGAAGCCTCCATCATCTCCTATGCCACCAAGGGAACGGCCGTGGTTTCGAAGGCCGCGGGCAACGACGCGGTTGCCGTGGGCGGCGTCACCAGCGGCCAGCAGGATTATCTCGACCTCGCCCTGGTCGGAAAGGCATCCGCGATTTTCGTCGGCGCGCTCAACAGCAACGGCACGACGTCGAACAAGGCCAGCATGGCCTGGTACTCCAACATCGCCGGCTCCAACCAGGCTGCGCAGAGCCATTTCCTGGTCGTGGGTGTCACCGGGGACAAGACCGGCCTTTACGGCACATCTTTCGCCGCGCCGATCGTTGCCGGCTACGCCGCCATCGTGGGCAGCAAGTTCACCAAGGCAACGCCGACCCAGATCACCAACCAGTTGCTGAACACGGCCCGTACCGACACGCTGGCCAACTATAGCGCCTCCGTCTATGGCAAGGGCGAGGCAAGCCTTTCGCGTGCCCTCGCTCCGCTGTCGATCAGGTAGCGGCACGGAACCGCAGGGTGGCACCGGCAGAGACCCAGCGGTTCTGGCCTACGTTTCAAGGGCCTGCGCGGCGCGTTCGAGCAGCGCGGCGCGATCAGGCGCAAATCCCGCTTCGATCCATTCCGCCTCGATGTTTTTTAGGATTTCGCCGAGCTTCGGCCCTGGCGTTGCGCCGAGCGCGGTCAGATCGGCCCCACGCAGCGGAAATTCGGGCCTTTCCCATTTGAGCGCAAAGGCAAGCAGGCGCGAAAAGCCGCCCGCTTGAAGCAATGCATTATTGTCCTCGACAGCGCGCACCCGCGCCGCGGCAAGCGCAAGCCGCAGGCGGTCGACAAACCCTTGCCGGTCGCCGCGATAGAGTTTTTTCGCCAGTTCGCCCTCGGTCGTCTTCGGCTCGATGGCCGTGGAGAGCGCCCAGTGCAGCATGCGGTCGGCTTCGGCGGTCGAGAACCTGAGCCTCTCGGCCAGCGTCTTCATGCGCGCCGCATCCGGCGGCACGATTGCCTCCAGCCGCAGCATCGGATCCACCGCCCAGCTCAGGTCCTTCTCGGCCTTGGTCAACCCGTGGATCGCGTCGATGCCCCATTTCTCGCTTTCCGACAGCGCGGCGGTCAGGACACCGGCCTGCCGCATCCAGAGCAGCGCCCGCGAAGGATCGGGGGCCGACAAGAGCTTCTTCAGTTCGGACCAGATGCGTTCCGCCGAGAGTTGGCCGAGGCCCTCCTTCAGCCGGGCGCAGGCCTTCAGTCCCTCGGCGTCCGGCCGGCCATCGCCATACCAGGCAAAGAAACGGAAGAAGCGCAGGATGCGCAGATAATCCTCGCGGATGCGGGCCTCCGGATCGCCGATGAAGCGCAGCCGGCGCGCCTCGATGTCGGCAATGCCGCCGACAAGGTCGACAACCCGTCCGTCGGCCTCCGCGTAGAGCGCGTTGATGGTGAAATCGCGCCGCTCGGCGTCGAGCTTCCAGTCGCGTCCGAACGACACCTTGGCGCGGCGGCCATCGGTCTCCACATCGGCGCGCAAGGTGGTGATTTCGTAGGGTTTGCCGCCGGCGACCACCGTGATGGTGCCGTGCTCGATACCGGTCGGCACCGCCTTGAAGCCTTCCGCCACGGCGCGACGAATGGTTTCCTGCGGCAGGCAAGAGGTGGCGATGTCGATGTCGGTGACAGGCTGGCCCATCAGCACGTTGCGCACGGCGCCGCCGGCGATGCGTGCCTCTTCACCGCCGTCGGTAAGCACACCCAGCAGGCGCTGCAAATGCTTGTCGGAGAGCCAGTCGGCCCTGCCCGCGATCGAAACACTCACGCATAGAGCCTTTCATAGAGCGTACGGATGATACCGGCGGTGACGCCCCAGATACGCCGGTCGCCATAGGGCATGTCGTAGAAGAACCATTCGAGATCGTTCCACATGCGGCTGTCGCGCTTGTGATTGGCGGTGTCCATCAGAAAGCGCAGCGGCACTTCGAAGGCGGCATCGACCTCGTCGACGTTCAAAGCCAATTGGAAACCCGGCCGCACGATGCCGAGCACCGGCGCGATGCGATAGCCGCTGCCGGCGACGTAATCGGGCATGCGGCCGATGATCTCGATGCGATCCGGGGCAAGACCGATCTCCTCGAAGGTCTCGCGCAGCGCCGCCGCCTCCGGGCTCGCGTCGGTCGCATCGATCGTGCCGCCCGGGAAAGCCACTTGGCCGGAATGATTGCGCAGCTTCTCGGCCCGTTTGGTCAGGAGAACCGTCGCCTCGCCGTCATGGTCGACCACCGGGATCAGCACCGCCGCGTTGCGGAGCGGCTTGCCTGGGTTGAGGCGCGGGTGGCCGGGATTGAAGCGGTGATCGCCATAGTCGTCGCCGGCATGCGCGTCCGGCTGCGCGGCAAAGCGCGCGCGAAAATCCGCCGATGAGAACGGTGCCGGCGACACCTGGTCCATCATGCGCTCAACCGCTCCAACTGATCCGCCGGCATGATCGGAAAAACGGCGTTCTTCGAGCGCACCGAAAACATCGCCCTGCCGTCGATCTCGATCTCCTCGCCGTGCCCGACCAGTTCGTACATGACCGGCCGCGCCACCAGCGCCTCCAGCCTGCCGCGCACCAGCAGATAGGGCTTCAAACCGCCGGTCTCGTTCTCGTCGACGAAGCGCAGCGGCCGCTCCGGTCCGGCCTCGACCACGTCGCCGACATTGGTGCGGAAGGTGATGACCTGATCCTCGCCTTCGCCCGAAACATCCATCTCGACGGCGATGAACGGCGCATCGGCGACGCGGATGCCGACCTTTTCCACCGGCGTCACCAGATAGGTCCTGCCGTCGGCGTCCTTGCGCAGCACGGAGGAGAAAAGCTGTACCAGCGGCATGCGGCCGATCGGCGTGCCCAGGTAGAACCAGGTACCGTCGGCCCTGATCTCCATGTCGAGATCGCCGCAAAAGTCGGGATTCCAGCGCTCGACCGGCGCCGCGCCCTTGCCGGCACGGGCCGCGCGCGAGATCAGCGCCTCGAGGCCTCGAGCCTCGGTGGCCTGCGTAAGGCTTTGTTGGCGATGTTCGTGGTGTTCCGTCATCGTCACGAAATAGTCACTGTTGTTCCGCTTGTCAGCCTAAGTCTGTGATTTAAGTTCAACCATAGGCGCTCCGCGAGGCCGAATCGCGGCGGTCTATGGTATGGTGCGGACCAGTATTTCCAAACCATGACATTCTAACCAAAGGGATCGATGCGGCATGAGCGTGATGGTCAAGGAAAGCCCGATCAGCGAAACGGACATGATCGCCGAGGCCGAGAAGGCGCTTGCCGACATCTCCAGGATCCGCGACGGGGTTGGCCGGGTGATCTTCGGCCAGGAAAACGTCGTCGAGCGCACGCTGGTGGCGCTGCTGGCCGGCGGACATGCGCTGCTGGTCGGCGTGCCGGGCCTGGCCAAGACCAAGCTGGTCGAGACGCTGGGTGTCGTGCTCGGGCTTGATTCACGCCGCATCCAGTTCACGCCGGACCTGATGCCGTCCGACATCCTCGGCTCCGAGGTCATGGAGCAGGACGAAACCGGCAAGCGCTCCTTCCGCTTCATCTCCGGCCCGATCTTTGCCCAGCTGCTGATGGCCGACGAGATCAACCGCGCCTCGCCGCGTACGCAGTCGGCGCTGCTGCAGGCGATGCAGGAATATCATGTCACCATTGCCGGCGCGCGCTACGATCTGCCCTCGCCCTTCCATGTGCTGGCGACGCAGAACCCGCTGGAGCAGGAAGGCACCTATCCGCTGCCCGAAGCCCAGCTCGACCGCTTCCTGATGCAGGTCGACATCCTCTACCCCGAAATCGAGGCCGAGCGCCGCATCCTTCTGGAAACCACCGGCGTCGAGGACGCGAAAGCCCAGAACGTGCTGCAGCCGGCACGGCTGAAGGAGATCCAGACGCTGATCCGCCGAATGCCGGTGCCCGAAAGCGTCGTTGAGGCGATCCTCACCCTGGTGCGTTCGGCGCGTCCGGGCCAGGGCAATGCCGACACCGACAAGCATGTCGCCTGGGGCCCGGGTCCGCGCGCCAGCCAAGCGCTGATGCTGTGCACCAGGGCACGCGCGCTCTACGACGGACGGCTGGCGCCCTCGGTCGACGATGTCAGGGCACTGGCCGAGCCGGTGCTGCAGCATCGCATGGCGCTGACCTTCGCCGCCCGTGCCGAGGGCACCAGCGTGCGCGACGTCGTGGCGAAACTCGTGAAAGGCGTTTAGGGTCGGGACCCGCTAATATGATCGAAATGGCGCCTGAAATGGCAAAAAAATGCGAGGAGAACCGCGAAGGTCGGGGTCTTTCCCCCGGCCAAGCGGTTCGACGACGCAGCTTGCAGCCATTTCGGCGTCCGGAGGATGTGGTCCATCTGCCCGCCTACTTTGTCGCGAAGGACTTGAAAGCCGAATGGCTTCCTGCGCCTTCGCTCCGCGTATCCGAACAGATGGCCTCACACCATTTAGATCATATTAGCGGGTCCAGACCCTAATGGCGCGTATCGGCGAAGTCCAGGCTCCGGCAGCGACGCGCGACGCGCTCGCCCGCGGCCGGTTGCGGGCTTCGCTTGTCCCCGACCTGCTGGTCGAGGCGCGCCGTATCGTCAACACCGTGATCGCCGGCTGGCATGGCCGTCGCAAGCGCGGCATCGGCGAGAATTTCTGGCAGTTCCGGCCCTATGTCGAAGGCGATTCCTCGCGCATCGACTGGCGCCGCTCGGCCCGCGACGATCACACCTATGTGCGGGATCGCGAGTGGGAAGCCGCTCATACAGTCTGGTTGTGGGCCGACCCCTCGCCGTCCATGCTCTACAAATCGACGGGTGCCGGCGTTTCCAAGCAATCGCGCGCGCTGGTGCTGACATTGGCCATGGCCGAGCTCCTGTCACGCAGCGGCGAGCGCATCGCCTGGCCGGGGCTGACCGATCCGTTCACTGCCCGCAATGGCGCCGAGCGCATCGCGGCCCAACTCATGCATGCCGGCGAGATGCCGGCAAAACCCGATCTGTCCGACATCAGGCGCTTCTGCGACATCGTCATCGCCAGCGATTTCCTCGATCCTGTCGAGGAAACCATGGCCTGGCTCGACGTGCTCGCCCGCCACGGTGTGCGCGCGCATCTGATCGAGGTCGCCGACCCGGCCGAGGAAACTTTCCCCTATGCCGGCCGCACCGAGTTCACCGATCCAGAGACCGGCGACAAGCTGACCGCCGGCCGAGCCGAGGTGTTGGCCGACGAATACCGCTTGCTCTACACCGCCCGCCGCCAGGAACTGGCCAGTTGGTGCAAGCGGCTCGGCTGGAGCTTTACCGTCAACCACACCGACCGGCTGGCTTCCGACGCACTGGTTCGCCTGCACATGGCAATGACCGCCGATGGCGGTCATGCCGGGCTGACCTCCGGTCATGCCGGGCTGACCTCTGGTCATGCCGGGCCGAGCGCCACTCCCGGCATGATTGCCGGTGACAATCAGCCTGACATTGCCGCCGGTGGCGGTAAGCCTGACATTACCGCCGGTGGCGGTAAGCCTGACATTACCGCCGGTGGCGGCAAGCCTGGGAAGACCGCCGCATGAGCTGGCTGCCGCTCTCCTTCGGCGCTCCCATGGTGCTGTGGGGCCTGCTGGCGCTGCCGGTGATCTGGTGGCTGCTGAGGTTGACGCCGCCCAAGCCGCAAACCGAGGTGTTCCCGCCACTGAAGATCCTGGCCCGTGTGCTGAGACGGGAGGAAACACCGCAGCGTAGCCCTTGGTGGCTGACGCTGCTCAGGCTGCTGATGGCGGCCCTCGTCGTCGCGGCATTGGCCGAACCTGTGTTCAACCCGCGCGAAAAGCTACCGGCCGAGGGCGCCGCCCTTGCGCTGGTCATCGACAATGACTGGGCCAGCGCCGCCGACTGGAACAAGCGCATCGCCACCGCCGAGCGGCTGATCAACGACGCCGGCTCGAACGGCGTGCCTGTTATCATCGCCTTCACCGCCGAAAAGCCCAATGCGGAGATCGGCCCTTTTGACGCCGCCGCCGCGCTCGACCGGCTGCGCGCCGCCAAGCCGCGGCCGATCCCAACCGACCGGCCGGCCGTCTATGCCCGCGTCGCTGGTGTGCTGGAGAGCTTGCCCGGCGCCAGCGTCGCCGTGCTGGCGGATGGCCTGGCGGCCAAGGGCGACGAGGCCGCTTTCAACACGCTGTTGTCCAAAAATGCCGCCCGCGTTGTATGGGCGGTGGCCGACCGGCTTTCCCTGACCGGCCTGAGATCAGCTGAAAACCAGGTCGACGGCTTTGGTCTGACCGCCGTCCGCGCGCCCGGCGATCCCGCCCCGGCGCAGGTCACCGCCGGCGCCTTCGACGACAAGGGCCGCCGCATCGCCGATGCGACCCTGACCTTCGCGCCGGGCGAGGCCACGGCCACCGGCACCATGGCGGTGCCGTTCGAATTGCGCAACGACTTCGCCTCGATCGCGCTCGATGGCGAACGCCATGCGGGTGCGGTGCGCGTGCTCGACGAAAGCTCCAAACGCCGCCGCGTCGGGTTGCTGTCGCAAGCCGAGGCCGACCAGGCGCAGCCGCTTCTGTCGCCGCTCTACTACATCAGGCGCGCGTTACAGCCCTTCGCCGATCTGGTCGAGCCCTCCAGCGCCGATCTCGCCGACGCCATCCCGCAGATCCTCGACCAGAAGCCGGCGATGATCGTCATGGCCGATATCGGCACCATTCCCGCGCAGGTTCGGCAAAGGCTGGTCGACTGGGTCGACAATGGCGGCACGCTGGTGCGTTTCGCCGGCTCACGGCTGGCGGCCGCCGGCAATGACGACGATTTGCTGCCGGTCCGCCTGCGCACCGGCGAGCGCTCGCTCGGCGGCGCGCTGTCATGGACCTCGCCGCAGCCGGTCACCGAATTTCCCAAAGCCGGCCCTTTCGCTGACCTGGCGCCGCCGACCGAGGTCACGGTGACCAGGCAGGTGCTGGCCGAGCCGACACCCGACATCGTCGAGCGCACCTGGGCAGCCCTTGCCGACGGCACGCCGCTGGTCACCGGGCTGAAGAAGGGCAAGGGGACGCTGGTGCTGTTCCATGTCACGCCCGAGGCGACATGGTCGAACCTGCCGATCTCGGGCAGCTTCGTCGAGATGCTGCGCCGCATCGTGCAATTGTCCCGCAACCAGGGCGCGGCGATCGCCAATGCCGAAGCCGCCGCCACGTCGCTGGCACCCTATCGCATGATCGCGGCCGACGGTTCGCTGGTGCCGCCGACACCGGATGCGCGGCCGCTGGTGCCGGGCGCCGGGGCACTGCCGGTCACCTTCGAGAACCCGCCCGGCCTCTATGGCTCGGAGACCGGCGTCTACGCCCACAATCTGCTCGACGCCGCAAGCACGTTCGAGCCGCTGGCGCGCCCGCGAGTGTCGGTGCCGGTCACCACGGTCCAGTATGCCTTTGATGAATCGCGCAACCTGAAGGGTGCGCTGGTCGCGGCGGCTCTGCTGCTGATGCTGCTCGACACGCTGGCGGTGTTGTGGATGGGCGGCCTGTTTTCGCGCCGGCCGCGCCGGGCCGGTGCCGCTGCAACCACCGCCGCTGTATTGATCGGGCTTGGCGCACTGTTCGGCCATGCCGATGTCGCGCGCGCCGACGATGCCAAGCCGGGTGACCAGGTCGCTATCGAGGCGATTTCAAAAACCCGCATCGCCTATGTGCTGACCGGCGTGCCGGGCGTCGATTCGATCAGCCGCGCCGGGCTCGAGGGCCTGACCCGTTTCCTGATCGAGAAGACGGCGCTCGAACCGGGCGCGCCGGCCGGCGTCGACATTTCGAAGGACGAGCTGTCCTTCTATCCGCTGATCTACTGGCCGATCGACCCATCGGCACCGATGCCGAGCCAGGCCGCGATCGCCCGCATCGACGCCTATATGCAGCAGGGCGGCACTGTGCTGTTCGACACGCGCGACCAGTTCGCCAACGGCATCGGCGCCGATTCCACCAGCCCGGCGACCGAGCGGCTGCGCGACATCCTCGGCAACCTCAACGTACCGCCGCTGGAGCCGGTGCCGTCGGACCATGTGCTGACCAAGTCCTTCTTCATCCTGCCCGAATTTCCCGGCCGTTTCGCCGGCAGCCCGCTCTGGGTCGAGGCATCCCTCGACGCCAGCAATGCCGACAACCGGCCGGTGCGCACCGGCGACGGCGTGTCGCCGATCATGATCACCGCCAATGATTTCGCCGGCGCCTGGGCGGTCGACGAGAATGGCGATCCGCTGCTGCCGACCGTGCCGGCCGACCCGATGCAGCGGGTCTACGCGCTGCGCGCCGGCGTCAACATCATGATGTACATGCTGACCGGCAACTACAAATCCGACCAGGTGCATGTTCCCATCCTGCTCGAACGGTTAGGGCAGTAGGATGATGCTCTTTCTTGCACCCACGCCGATCGACCCTGTCCTGATGCGGGAGGATAAGGCATGAACTGGTCGATCTCCTTCGAACCGCTTTTGTCCTGGCCGCTGTTGGCCCTGGTGCTGGTGCCCTTGGCGTTGCTCGCGCTTGTCGGCCTTGGGTTTCGCCAGCGCGGCGCGGTCCTGCGCTTCGTCGCCCTGCTGGCGCTCGCCGCCGCCCTCTTCAACCCGGTGTTCCTCAATGAGGAGCGCGAGCCACTAAAGAGCGTCGTCGCGCTGATCGTCGACCGTAGCCAGAGCCAGGACATTGGCGACCGCACCAAACAGACCGACGAGGCCGTGGCCGGGCTGCAGCAGCGTCTTGGCCGCTTCAAGCAGTTCGATGTCCGCGTCGTCGAGGCCGGCAAGTCCGACGCCGCCGAGGAGCGCACCGAAACGCGGCTGTTCGGCGCGCTGGAAGGCGCCTTCCGCGACGTGCCGCCCTCGCGTATCGGTGGCGCCATCATGATCACTGACGGCGAGGTGCATGACACGCCTTCGGGCACGCCCGATTTCAACGCCCCGCTGCATGCCCTCATCACCGGCAACGAGCATGAGAAGGACCGCCGCATACGTTTCGAGAACGCGCCGCGTTTCGGCCTTGTCGGCAAGCCGCTCGACATGACATACCGCGTCATCTCGACCGAAAACGAAACCGGGCCGGTCGATGTCCGCGTCTCCGTCAACGGCGAGCAGGTTTCGGTCGAGCATGCCACCGTCGGCCAGACCATGCCGCTGCAGGTGACCATCCCGAGTGCCGGCCGCAACATCATCGAACTCGCCATCGACCGCGAACCGGGCGAACTGACCGATGCCAACAACCGCGCCATCGCGCTGGTCGACGGCATCCGCGAAAACCTGCGCGTGCTGCTCGTATCGGGTGAACCGCATGCGGGCGAGCGCACGTGGCGCAATCTGCTGAAATCCGACGCCTCGGTCGATCTCGTCCATTTCACCATCCTGCGGCCGCCGGAGAAGCAGGACGGCACGCCGATCAATGAATTGTCGCTGATCGCCTTCCCCACCCGCGAGCTGTTCGTCGAGAAGATCAAGGATTTCGACCTCATCATCTTCGACCGCTACCAGCACCGCGACGTGCTGCCGATCCTCTATTACGATTACATCTCCGAGTATGTCGAAAAGGGCGGCGCGCTGCTGATCGCCGCCGGCCCCGAATATGCCGGCGAGGCTTCGATCGCGCGCACGCCGCTGATGTCGGCCCTGCCGGCCATGCCGACGGGCGAAGTGGTCGACAAGGCGTTCTACCCGCGCCTGACCGAACTCGGCCAGCGTCATCCGGTGACGCGCGGCCTCGAGGGTTCGGCCACCGAGCCACCGCACTGGAGCCGCTGGTTCCGCACCATCGGCGTGCAGAACCCGCAAGGCGAAGTGGTGATGAAAGGTGCCGACAACCGGCCGCTGCTGCTGCTCGACCGCAAGGGCGAAGGCCGCGTCGGCATGCTTCTGTCCGATCAGGGCTGGCTGTGGGCGCGCGGCTTCGAGGGCGGCGGTCCGCATGTCCAGCTCTACCGGCGCATTGCCCACTGGCTGATGAAAGAGCCCGAGCTCGAGGAAGAACGGCTGACCGCCGAGGGGCGCGGCATGGTGCTGGAGATCCGCCGCCAGACGATGGCCGACGATCCCGGCCCGGCGCAGATCATCACCCCGTCCGGCAAGACACTCGCCGTAAAGCTCGACAAATCCGAACCCGGCGTCTTCCTCGGCAGCGTCCAGACCAGCGAGATCGGCCTCTTCCAGGTTGCCAATGGCGATCTCACCGCGCTCGCCCATGTCGGACCGGTCAACGCGCCGGAATTCGCCGACGTCGTCTCCACGCAGGAGCGGCTGAAGGCGCCGGCGGAAGCCACCGGCGGCAGCGTGCGCCGGCTGGCCCCGTCCACGGCCAGCGACCTGACGCTGCCCTCCATCGTACCGGTGCGTTCGGCCGGCGAAGCGTCGGGCAGCGACTGGATCGGCCTGCGCACCACCGACGACAGCGTCTTGAAGGCCGTGTCGCGCGTACCGCTGTTCGGCGGCTTCCTCGGCCTCGGCCTGCTGCTTCTGGCAATGGGCTCGATGTGGTACCGCGAGGGACGGTAGCGGGGCGTTGTTCCCTTCCTTGTGGGAGAAGGAAAAAGCGCCCTGCTCCTGCCCTCCGCTATGGCTCCGGGCGTTCGTCGCTTTAGTCGACAAATCGTTGTCGACTAATCGCCCTGCGGGCGACCGCTCCTCACTCCTCCGGTTCCGTCGTGAACAACAGCGGATAGCCCTTGGCCTTGCCGGCGTCGGTGGCCCGTGTCGCCTTGGTCTCGGCGACATCCCTGGTGAAGACCGCGACCACGCAGACGCCGCGCTGGTGCGCGGTGATCATGACCCGGTGCGCCTGGTCCTCACTGAGCTTGAACTCGCCCTTCAGCACCGTCACGACGAATTCGCGCGGGGTGAAATCGTCATTGATGAGGATGACCTTGTAGAGCTTCGGCCGCTCTGTCTGCGGCTTCACCTTGACGCGCGGTTTTGTGGTGATTTCAGGCATTCGAACCGACTGTTTCGCGATCAAACTTAAGCCCGCATTTTGCCACGGGTGGCAGCGACCGTCCATTTGCGGACCGTCGGCGGGCACGCCCGGTCCTTCACGATCATGTGGGAAATGGTCTGTCGCGGTTCAACGGCCCTGACGGCCGAAGATCCGGCGACTTGCGTCGGCATCCGCCCGGCGTTCCAGCCATGCCGCGATCGGCCATCCGGCAACGCAGATCAGCGTCACGCCGGCGAGCACGATCAAAAGCCACGCCTGCACGGGCGTGATGTAATCCCAGTTGCTGGAAATCGCCGGCGCGAACAGCGAAGGCTCGGTGCGCCCGCTTGCAGGGTCCGGCACGGGGCTGGCGGTGAGCAGAATCAGCACTCTGGCGACGCCGGTGGCAACCAGGCCGCCGATCACCATGGAGCGAAAAATGGCCGAAAGCCGCTTCTTCATGCGGATTGTCCTACAGGGCCGGCATTGCAAACGGGTTGAGCACGATCGAGATGCGTGGCTGGAAGCCGCCGGGTGTTCAGCTTATCGACCGTGCCCTTGGCAGAAGGCCGCCCCAGCCGGTTTGCGGCTGGGGCGGCCTTGGTTGAACTAACCTCGAAGCTGATCAGGGCTTCTTGGGAGCAGCCTTCGCAGGGGCCGCCTTCGCGGGAGCAGCCATCGCGGGAGCCTTCTTGACCGGGCACTTGTGCTTCGTGGTCACCTTGCAGACGGTCTTCTTGGCGACCTTCTTCGGAGCAGCCTTGGCCGGAGCGGTGGTCGCGGCAGCAGCCGGAGCGGTGGTCGTGGTGGCGGCAGCCGGGGCAGCGGTCGTGGTGGCGGCTGCGTTGCCGAGAACCGGCATCGAGAAGGCGAGAGCGACGGCGAGACCAAGGGCGGACAGGATGGACTTGTTCATGGCTTCATTTCCTTTTTTCTGCGGGTCGTTTTTGAGTGTCACTGGACCGGGTCGTTCGGTGTCACTCCAAGCAGCTTCAAAGCATTGGCGAGCATCCGGATGCCCTGCGCCTGTTTCTTGGCGGCGCAGTACCGGTTGCCCTTTCTCTGAAGTGCCTTTGCCGCGGTGACCTGCGTTGCCGTGGCATGGGTTTCGAGGGCTTCATCAAATTGGTGGCTGAGATTGGCGCACCGTTCGCTCCGGGTGAGCGGCGCCTTTGCATCCGATTGGTCGACAGCGGCAGTGAGCAGGCCAAGGCCCAGCAGAACTCCCAACAAACTGATCGACAATCTTGGCATTGGTTTATCCGCAAACCCGGAGACTAGCGTCGCAGCCGATGACCTGACCGCCACGGCACCGTTATGCCGGCCTACTTTTTCAGGAGTTTTTCCCGATTGTAGAATTTTGTTTCTGGATTGTGTCTGGCCAGGCCACGCTAAGCTGCCGTCGCTTTCCATGTGGGGAAGGCGGAATTAATTCTCCCTTGAAAAGCAAGGTACTGGCCAACATATGGCCCGAATTCTATCGTGTGGCTCACCAGCCAATCATGGCTTGGCCGGCAACCGGGACAGAGCACCTGTGAAATCCGAGACACACATACTGATCGTCGACGACGACAAGGGCATCCGCGACCTGCTTCAGGAGTTCTTCCAGAAGCGGGGCCTGCACACCTCGGTTGCCGCCGACGGCGCCGAGATGGAGGCCGTCCTGCGCCGTTCCCAGGTGGATCTCATCGTGCTCGACGTGATGCTGCCCGGCAGGAGCGGGCTGGAACTGTGCCGCGACCTGCGCGCCCAGTATACGACGCCTATCATCATGCTGACCGCCGTCACCGAGACAACGGACCGTGTCGTCGGCCTCGAGATGGGCGCCGACGACTATGTGCCCAAGCCCTTCGACCCGCGCGAGTTGCTGGCGCGCATCCGCGCCGTGCTGCGGCGCAACGGCGCCGCCGAGCCGAAGCGCGCCACCACAAAGCAGATCTACCGTTTCGCCGGCTGGACCATGGATTGTTCGCGCCGCCGGCTGACCGCGCCCGACGACGTCAGGGTCGAACTGACCATGGCCGAGTTCAACCTCTTGCAGACCTTCGTCAAGAGCGCTCAGCGCGTGCTGACCCGCGACCAGCTCATCGAACTGTCCGGCGGCGACAGCGACTATTCCTTCGACCGTAGCATCGACATCCTGGTCAGCCGGTTGCGGCGCAAGATGGAAGATGACCCCAAGACGCCCAAACTGATCCTCACCGTGCGCAGCGGCGGCTACCAGTTCCTGCCCGAGACGACCTCCGAATGAGACGTTTCCTGCCGCAGACCTTGCCTGTCTGGGTGCTGCTGATCGTCATTGCCGGCCTGCTGATCAGCCAGGTCGCGACGCTTTACATCGTGTCGCGCGACCGCGCCGCCGCCAATGACGTGGTCGACCTCTACCGTCTCAACGACCGCGCCTTCTCGCTCGTACAGTTGATGAGTGGCGCCTCGCCGGAGGAGCGCAAGGCGACCGCCGCAGGCCTGTTCAACTCGACATACGCGCTCACCGTCTCGGACACGCCCGCCGTCACCTCCTCGATCGCCGGCGACGATGAACTGGCCGAGCTCGAGGACATCCTCGTCGGCCGGCTGTCGAAGTTCGGCATCACCGACGCGCGCGTGCGCCGCGATCCGGCGACGCGCGAAGCCGACGATGCCAACGGCGCGGCGCCGGCGCCCGATATCGGCCAGGTCGAGCGGGACCTTCTGGTGCTGGCCGCCAATTTCGCCCAGAGCGACAAGCTGACGGCCTCGCTGCGCTTCGCCGACGGCCAATGGCTGAACTTCACCGAACCGATCACCCCCGTCGGCCCGATCCTGAGCGTCGACAGTCTGCCGCTCTATGCGCTGATCGCGGGGCTGGTGGTGATCATGTCGATCTGGTCGCTGCGCCGGCTGACCGCGCCCTACCGGATGATGGAAACCGCCGTCAACCGGATCGGCAAGGACCTGAAGAGCCCGCCGATCGCCGAGAGCGGCAGCCGTGAGGTGCGTGCTGCCGCCAGGGCGATCAACGCCATGCAGACCAGGCTGCGCGAATATGTCGAGGACCGTGAACATCTTGCCGCCGCACTCGCGCATGATCTGCGCACGCCGATGACGCGCATGCGGCTGCGCCTGGAGCTGTTGCGCAAATCGGCGGTTCGCGAGGCGCTGGCGCATGATCTCGCCGATGTCGAGAGCATCGCCAGTTCGGTGATCGACTTCGCCACCTTCGAGGTGAACGAGGAAAAGAGCGAACGCATCGACTTCTGGTCGCTCGTGGAATCGATCGCCGACGCCTATCCGGACGTCTCGTTCGACAATGACGACACCCGCTCACGCGGCCTGATCTGCATGGCGCGACCGGTGGCGCTGAAGCGCTGCGTCACCAATCTGGTACAGAACGCCGTCACCTATGGCAAGAAGGCGCATCTCAGCCTGCGCCGCTCCGACGGCACGATCACGCTCGCCATCCGCGACGAAGGGCCGGGCATACCCCAGGCCCAGATCGACGCCGTGTTCGGCTCCTTCGTGCGCCTCGAACAGTCCCGCAACCGCCAGACCGGCGGCCTCGGGCTCGGGCTGACCATCGCCCGCAACATCGCGCGTGCCGCGGGCGGCGAAGTCCGCCTGTCCAACCATCCTGACGGCGGCCTGCTGACGGAGCTGCGCCTGCCGCTGGCGGTTTGAGACTGATCAGGCCGCATCGAACGTCAACTTGTCGCGATGATCTTCCAGGCCAACAGCGCGATGATGACCGCCACCGCGAGCATTGTTGCCCAGCGATGCCGCCCGAACGCATGCAGAACGAGAACGGCCAGCGCCGCGATCGACGCGGCAAGTGCCCCTTCGACATAGAAGAGCTGTGCGCCGTCAATCGGCCCGCCGCTTGCGCTTCCGACACGGAAGAACTCCAGTATCGACCGGATCGCGATCACGATCAGCAAGCCGAGCGCCGCTTGCGCCGCGCGCGCCGTCGACAGCCAGTTCAATATCCGTTTCAAGGCGCCTCCCGACGCGACCCGAAAGCCTTTCGGTTGACGTTGCCGGCCTACCGCCGCAGCACCGCGCTCAGCACGTCGCGAATGCCGATGGCACCGACGAAGCGGGACTGATCGTCGAACAGCGCTACCGGTGCCGTCTGCGACCGGTGCATGGCCAGCATCACGGTCTTCAGCGACGTGCCGGGATTGGCCCAGAACACCTGCGCCAGCTCCTCGGGCTGGCCCTCGACATCGGCGCAGGACACCCATACTGCCGGCTTGCCGTCGCGCTCGGCCGCCGCCACCAGCCCGTGCTCGTCGATCTTGAAACGCGTCGTCTTGCGCCGGTCGAGCCACACCCAGCCATTGTCGCCATGCTCGAGGTCGCGACGGTCGCGCATGACGTTCCAGGCGGTGAGCACCGAGAGCGGGTTCACATTGGCGATGAAGTCGCGGACATAATCGTTGGCGGGGCGCAGCACGATGTCTTCCGGCGCGCCCGTCTGGACGATACGGCCGCCCTCCATGATGGTGATGTGGCTGCCGATCTTCAGTGCCTCCTCGAGGTCGTGGCTGACGAAGATGATGGTCTTCTTCAGCTCCGCCTGCAGCTGCAGAAGTTCATCCTGCAGCTTGGTGCGGATCAGCGGATCGAGGGCCGAGAACGGCTCGTCCATCAACAGGATAGGCGCCTCGGTGGCGAAGGCGCGCGCCAGGCCGACGCGCTGCTGCATGCCGCCCGAGAGCTCATGCGCGTATTTGTTCGACCATTGGTCGAGGTTGACCAGCTTGAGCTGCCTGTGCACCCGCTCCTTGCGCTCGGCATCCGGCACGCCAGCGAGTTCGAGGCCGAGGCCGACATTCTCCTCCACCGTGCGCCACGGCAACAGGCCGAACTGCTGGAAAACCATCGCCACCTGCTTCTGCCGCAGCCGCCGCAAGGTCGGCTCATCGCAAGTGACGACATCGACCGTGCGGTCGCCGTCCTTGACCAACACCTGGCCGCGCGACACCACGTTGAGCCGGTTGACCGCCCGAAGCAGCGTCGACTTGCCCGAACCGGACAGGCCCATGAGGACGGAAATCTCGCCTTCATGCACGGTCAGGCTGGCTCCGGCGCAGCCGAGCACATTGCCGGTCTTCTCGAGTATCTCGGCCCGGGTAGCACCCTTGTCGATCATCGCCAGCGAACCGGCCTGGTCGGCGCCGAAGACGATATCGACATTCCTGAAATCGACGGCGACGGTCATTTCTTGCCTCCAACGCCAATGCGGGTCATCCGGTCGAGCACGATGGCGAGCACGACGATGGCGAGACCGGCCTCAAGGCCAAGGTCGATGCGGCGCGAACCGAGCGCCCGGTTGATTTCCGTGCCGAGACCGCCGGCGCCGATCAGGGCGGCGAACACCACCATCGACAGTGACAGCATGATCGACTGTGTCAGGCCCGCCATGATGGTGGGCAGCGCCGAGGGCAGCTCCACCTTCCACAACAGCTGGCTCTTGGTGGCGCCGAAGGCCTCGCCGGCCTCGATGATCGATTTCGGCACCGAGACGACGCCGAGATGGGTGAGCCTGACCGCGGTCGGGATGACGAAGATGATGGTGACGATAAGGCCGGGCGCGTTGCCGAGGCCGAACAGCGTCAGCACCGGGATCAGGTAGACGAAGGTCGGCAGCGTCTGCATCAGATCGAGCACCGGCAGCATGATGCGATAGACCTTCGGCTTGTGCGCCGCCCAGATGCCGAGCGGCACGCCGATGGCCATCGCCGCCGCAGCGGCCGCGACCACCAGCACCAGCGTCTGCACCGTCTGCTTCCAGAGGTTCTGGTTGATGATGAAGATCAGGCCGAGGAAAACCGCGATGGCGAGCGGCCGCGAGCGCTGCAGCAGCCAGGCAATGACGGCGATCACCAAAGCGAGCAGCACCGGCGGTACCATCAGCAGGATGTCGACCAGCCCGTCGAGCAGAAAATTGAGGCCGTTCGAGAAGGCCCTGAACACGGTGTCGAAATTGTCGGTGAGGAAGCCGAAGAACGCCTTTCCCCAGGCGCCGATCGGGATCTTGTGATCGACCATGAATTTGGAAATCGGATCCATCTCACCCCTCGTTTGCCAGAGCTCTGCCTTCGGCCCCGTATTGTCGCAACGTCATCTTGTCACAGGATACGAAAAAGGGCAGCCTTTCCACAATGGCTGCCCTCTGTTTCGGTCACGCCGAAATCAAAGTCGGCTCAGCTCCCGAGCGCGGTCTTGACCGCCGCCGCCGCGTCGCCGCCGTCGAAGGTGGTCACGCCGGCGATCCAGGGCTTGACCGCATCCGGATTTTTCTTCAGCCAGTCGGTTGCCACCGTGTTTGCATCGCTGCCCTTCAGGATCGCGTCCATCATCTGGCCTTCCATATCCAGATTGAATTTCAGGTTGGCGATGAACTTTCCGACATTCGGGCACTCGGTCATGTAGCCCTTGCGCACATTGGTCGAGACGGTGGCCGCGCCAAAACCGCTGTCGCCCATGCCATCGAGATAGGTGATCTTCATGGCGCCCATCACAGGATGCGGCGTCCAGCCGAGGAAGGCGATCCACTCATTGTTCTTCATCGACTGCTCGGCCTGCGTCAGCATGCCGGCCTCCGAGGATTCGACCAGTTCGAACCCGTCGAGATTGTCCTTCGGGTTCTTGATCATGTCGAGGATGATGCGATTGCCGTCATTGCCGGCCTCGATGCCGTAGATCTTGCCGTTGAACTTGTCCTTGAACTTGCCGAGATCGGTCAGCGACTTGACGCCGGCATCCGCGACATAGGTCGGCACGACGATGCCGTAACCGGCTCCGGCCAGGTTCTGGCTGACGGTCTCGACCGAACCGTCGGCCGTGTAATCCTTGATGTCGTTGGTCATCGACGGCATCCAGTTGCCGAGGAAGACATCGAGGTCCTTGTTCTTCAGCGACGCATAGGTCACCGGAACGGAGAGCTGGATCACCTGCGGCTCGTAGCCGAGCGCGGTAAGCAGCACGGAGGCCAGCCCGGTGGTAGCCTGGATGTCGGTCCAGCCGACGTCGGAGAGGCGAACCGCCTTGCAGCTTGCCGGATCGCCGGCGAAGGCAGCACCCGTGGACAGGAAAGCCGCCAAGCCTAGGCCGGCGACGAAGGAATTCATACGCGACATCTGTATTCTCCCATTTCGATTCTTTGGCGAAGCGAAGTTACGGTCTTTGTGCCCGCCTTGTTTTGTCAGCCAAACACCATTCTGAAGTGGTTTCAAGCACTAAGACAATCACGATCAACGGCGCTGGCTGGCCAATCAGCGACACCGCTGACGCTTTCCGTGCCAGGCCCAAGCGCAATCTGCCTCGGCAGTGGCTGCTTTTTCAGGGGAATGCGGCCGCGGCCTCTCCCCGCGTGGCGGCAAGTCGGCTTAAAAGGGCGGCATGGCCAAGCTTTACTTCCACTACGCGACGATGAATGCCGGCAAGACGACCATGCTGTTGCAGGCATCGTACAATTACCGCGAACGCGGCATGACGACGATGCTGTTCGTCGCCGGTCACTACCGCATGGGCGACACCGGCCTGATTTCGTCGCGCATCGGGCTGGAGACGGAAGCCGAGATGTTTCGCGATGGCGACGACCTGTTCGCCCGCGTCGCCGAGCATCACCAGCACACGGCGGTGCATTGCATCTTCGTCGATGAGGCGCAGTTCCTGGAGGAAGAACAGGTCTGGCAGCTTGCCCGCATCGCCGACCGGCTCAACATCCCCGTCATGTGCTACGGCCTGCGCACCGATTTCCAGGGCAAGCTGTTTCCCGGCTCGCGCGCACTGCTGGCCATCGCCGACGATCTGCGCGAGGTGCGCACCATCTGCCGTTGCGGCCGCAAGGCCACGATGGTCGTGCGCCTCGGTCCCGACGGCAAGGTGGCCCGGCAGGGCGAACAGGTGGCGATCGGCAAGGATGTCTATGTCTCGCTCTGCCGCCGCCATTGGGAAGAGGAAATGGGCCGCGCGGCACCCGACGACTTCATCGGCTTTGTCAGCGGCTGAAACGAAGGCCCGCCGGACGCCGGCATCGGGCAGCCGGCTGCCATCTCTTGCAGCCGCGCCATTCCATGGCGCCTTTGTTAAGGTCAGCGCCCTATTTCCCGTCTCAGCCAGAACTCCCCGGGGTCAGCCATGCTTCGAGCCGTCTTGTCCGCCAGCCTTCTTCTCCTGGCCACTTCCGTTGCCGCCCAGGCCGGGGGCGATCCTGTGCTGGGCAAACATGTTTTCAACCGGTGCGTGGCCTGCCATGAGGCGGCCACCGACCGCGACAAGGTCGGCCCACATCTTATGGGCGTCGTCGGTCGCACGGCGGGAACCGCCGAAAGCTTCCTCGGCCATTATTCGGAGGCAATGAAGAGCGCGGGTGCTGCCGGTCTCGTCTGGGACGAGGCAAATCTTGCCGAATACCTCAAATCGCCCAAGCTGAAGGTGCCCGGCAACAGGATGGCCTTCAGCGGCCTGAGCAATGAAGACGACATCGCCAACGTCATTGCCTATCTGAAGGCTGATCCCAAGCCCTGAACAGACGCCGTCGGGAGTGGGACGGACCGGCTTGCGCCGGCCTGTGGGGCTGCAAGGGTCAGTTGTTGTCAAGTTTCGGAGCCCTCCGCTTCGGCGTGGATTGATTGCTTTGTCGACATGAAAGTTCAAAATCAGCTGAACCAGGCTTGGCCGACCAGTTGATCACGCCATGACCACGGCTCCATTGCCTTTCAAGGGTTCGGCCGAATATTTGTTTCGCGCAGCGCACTGTTTTCACGTCTTTCAATCCCCTGATACCCCACATATATTCGCCGCTGTTCGCAACCAGCGAGCGGAAGCCGAAGCGGGAGGCCCCTATGGCGACATTGCAGAATTTCGATGCCGAAATTGCCAAGACCAAGCAGGTCGTCCAGGATATGCGCACCAAGATCGAGCAATCCGGCACCGTGCTCGACACACTCGCAACCGCCGACAAGAAGATCGGCGACGCCAATTTCGACATCGAGAACGCCCGCATCGAGGATGTGCTGAAGCAGCAGAAGGTGATGGAAGGCAACATCGCCGACCTGATCATCGGCCTCGAGGACGCCACCAATGTCTTCGGCGCCGAGTTCGAGAGCATGAAGAACTATACCGGCTGGGAAAACTTCGTCGGCGTCTTTTCGGCGCAGCGCAAGCAGCGCATGCGCACCGACCGCGTGCGCAACATGTCGCTCGCCGGCAATCTGCAGGAACTGCTGGCCAAGTCCGACACCATCGTCGGCATATTGAAGGCGCAGAAGGAAGTTCTCGACCAGCGCTACAAGACCTCCGAAGCCAGCCTGTCGCAGGTTATCGAGCGCCGCAAGACCACGATGACGAACCTCGAAGCCGTGCAGAAGCGCATCGAGGAGCTCAATCCGATGCTGCTCGACATCGAAAACAAGATCGCCGCCTCGACCAGCCAGAAAGACCGCACGCAGCTCGAGGGCGAACGTTCCAAGCTCGCCACCGAATACAATGAAAAGCAGGCCAAGGAGCAGGAGCTGCTGGCCGAAAGCCAGACGCTGGAGCGCTACACCTCGATGTTCCAGACCTTCGTCGATTCGCTCAACAACCAGATCGCCGCGCAGTCGACGCTGATCAACAAACTGACCATCGATACCGAGCAGCGCATCGTGCTCTACAAGGCGCTGGAGGATTCACTGAAGACCGCCGCGCAGCAGGACGTCGCCCACAAGATCAACACGCTGGGCAGCCAGGTCGACAACACGGCCGAGGAAACCATGGCCGGCATCGGCGCAGCCTCGCAGAAGCACATCGGCGACCTCTTGGAGATGCACGAGAAGAACATGGTGGCCAGCGCCGACATCCAGCGCCGCAAGAAGCTGGCCGACGATGCCTTCGCCCGCCGCTTCGACGAGGTGCTGAAGAAGCACAATTCGGCCAACTACGTGCAGTCATAATTGCCGCGCGCACCGGTGCGACAATCGCAGGGCTGACAGCATGACACCCGAAAACGACGCGGCGGCGCGGTATTTCTCGGCAATCACGGCCGCGCTCGGCGGCCTTGAAGTGTTCATGCGCGACGACCGCTCGCCGCTTTACCGGCATGGCATTGTCGCCAGGATCGTTGCCGAATACATCGCCCGGCTCGACAAGTCCTTTTCCTGCTGGCGCAACCGGCTGGGCTTCATGGACACGTTCCGCATTTCGCGCGCCGAAAGCGGCTACCCGGTGTTCCAGAACCTGCTCGAACTGGAAAACGACCGCCGCCAGGCCGACGGCCGGCTCGCCAACATTCCCCAGGCCGGCGAGCTGCGCGAAGAGATGGCCGACTTCATCCTGCGCCACAAGCAGTTCCCCGACGCACTGCAGAAATCGATGGCCGAGCGGCTCTATCTCGAGGACGTCAAGAGCGAGCAGACCTTCGGTCCGTTCACGCTGGCGCAGACGGCCAAGGTGTCGGTCAATCCGAAGACGGCGCGGCCCTATTATCTCGTCCACTGGGCCACCTTCGACGGCAGCGCCAACCTGCCTTTGGTCTACATGGTGACGGTGGAGGATTCGTCGGACAGCATGGTCAGCCAGCTTGTCGACCGGAGCGGCAAGCTCAACGACAAGGTCGACATTCCGCTGCCGGTCGATGGCCTGCTCAACCCCGAGCTTGCCCATCGTTTCGACGATTTCACCGAGAAGAATTCGGCCTATACGCTGTCGCCGGCGACCATCGCCGTCAACCTCGACAAGGACTTCGAGCCACTGCACCCCAAGCAGCTGAGGCGGGTGGTGCTCGGTCCCTTCTACTCAGCAGGCATCACCGACAACAATTCGACGGTGACGGAAGTGCTGGCCAAGGTGCGCAAGCCCGAAAACGCATGGCTTTTGACCTGGACCATCCAGGAAGTCTATTCCAAGGGCGAGAAGCCGGGCCGCAAGGGCCTGTTCTCAAGCGAGAAGACGACGCAGGAATTCTTCATCAACACCGATGACCTCGAGGCCGCTCGCCAGGGCGTGTCGAGCTACGAAAACCACGCGCTGATCCCGCACGAGGCCTACCAGGCGCTTTACGCCGCGGGCGAAGCACAAAAGATATTTGCCGGCTACAAGGTTCACATCCTGTCGAATGGGCAGGTGATATCGGATGTCTGACCGTCACACCACGGAGCACCCTTCATGGACACCGGCCTGACCACCATCCCGGAAGCGGCTATCGAAAAGCACCGCGCCACCGCGCAAAGCTTCATCACCCGCATCGTCGTGCTGGAGGATCCCTCGCGCGAATCCGGCACAGCGCTCGCCGGCACCAACCGGCGCTTCGTTTCCACCGTCTCGGTCGGTTCGGTGCGCCGCACGCGCGAGGTCGAGCTGTCGAAGACCGTCGGGGCCGTCCATCCCGACGACCAATTGCTCACCATCCCGCAGCACACGCTGCTCTTTCGCGCCCGGCGCGGCACGGCGATCGCGCTGGCGGTCTCGGACGTGTTCGCCGAAGGCTCCGATCTTGAAAGCCTGCAGGCCAGGAACACCCGCGCCCCGCTCGAAGGCGAGGAGGCGTCCACCTTCAAGAAACTGCTGTCGGCCTCGGCCTATATCTCGGCCTTCAGCCTTGCCTCCTACCTGTTCCAGCTCATCGACAGTGACGGCGAGGCGCCGAACGACATCCCCGAACCGGACTTCCTGTTCGACACACCGCAGGACGCGGTGAAATCGATCCTGGCCGGTCTCGACAAGGCTATATCGGGCTCGACAGACGATGCCGACCTGATGACCCGTGCCCGCGCCTTCGCCCGCGTCGCCATCGACGGGCTTCTGGCGCGCAAAGGCCGCTTCGACGGCATCGGTCCGTTCGAGAACGCCCATATCCGCATCGACGCCGACGACTTCACCCTCGACGGCTTCGATGTCGCGCCGGGCAAGCGCTCCAAGCCGCTGGTGATGACTTTCAAGACGCCGGAAGAGGTCGTCGGCAACCACATCGCCAAATACCAGTCGGTCAAACTGGCCAAGATGCTGATGGCTTACGACTTCGGGCGCGAGCTGAACCCGTTCGTCGAGCTTGGCGGCTTCCTGTTCACCTTCATCGGCGATGGCGCGCCCGGCACCGGCAAGACGACGCTGATCCAGATGATCGCCGGTCTCGTCAACGGCTATTGCCAGGTCGCCGGCTACCCCTTCGCCTACGAGAATTTCGGCGTCGACCAGATCTCGTCCTACCAGGGCAAATCAGGCCAGAACTGCCGCCAGTTCATCAACAATGTCTTGAACCCGCGCGTCATCGGCTTCGGCACCATCGACGACATCGACCAGGTGGCCGCTAGACGCTCCGACGACCGCGCCTCGGCCGGCCAGCAGGAGATCACCGGCGTGCTGATGGATGCCTTCGCCGGTGCCGCCACCGTGGTGCGCGGCAATTGCTCGTTCGGCATGTTTTCCAACTATCCGGAGAATGTCGACGACGCACTGCGCCAGCGCGCCGGCGCCCGCTGGCTGGTCGACGGGCCTCAGACCCGCGACGACTATATCGACATTTTCGTGCTGCTCGCCGGCAAGAACCACGAGATCCCCCTGGGCAAGCACGAGCTCTACGCCGCGCAGGAAATCCAGCGCGCCGTGACCGAAGCTTATGAGGAGCATGAAAAACCGCAGGAGGACGGGCTGATGCGGGTCTATGAGCGCTACATGAAGGAAAACGGCGCGCCCAAGACCATGGCCGACATCGGCACCTACCTGCACCTGATCAAGGACGCCGAACCGCGCTTCACCGGCCGCGCCATCAAGAACGTCACCGACGCCATCAAGATGCGCGCCATGGACATCGAGCTTCCCGACGACTGGTTCGAAAAGCCGGAAGCCTTCATGCACAAGAGCTACGACGACAAGAAGGCGATGATCGAGGAACTGCGCGGGCCGTTCTCGATGGACATGGTCATGCAGGAGATCAACCGCTACGCCGATTCCGAATTCCGCTATTCCGACAAATCCGATGACGCCGCGGTCGAGAAGCTGCTGCGTGACGCAAGGCTGCGCGAACGCGCTGCGCGTGAGATGGAAGACATGAAGAAGAAGGGTCTGTGGAATGCGTGAGGCGAGCTCTTCTTCCTTCTACCCGTTCACGGGGAGAAGGTGCCCGAAGGGCGGATGAGGGGCAGCGCCATGCGTGGGTGGAAACGAGCCCAAGGTGGCAAGAGCCCGCGAGCTTCGGAAGATCGAGAACGATGCCGAGGAAAAGCTCTGGCATGAACTGCGTGGGCGACGATTGAATGGCCACAAATTCATTCGCCAACTGCCGATCGGTCCCTATTTCGCCGACTTTGCCTGTCGTGAGGCTAATCTGGTCTTGGAGGTCGATGGCAGCCAGCATGCAGGTCGATCCCGGGATCGCTACAGGGACGAAACGATGAACGCTAATGGTTGGTCGGTATTGAGGATTTGGCACGCTGATGTTTTGAGCGGCCGAAAGAGCGTATTGGAAACGATCGTTGCGGCCGTGGATGGTCGGCTGAACAAGAAGATGATTGGCATCGACGCGAAGTTTCTGCCTTCAATGTTGGAGACGAGATGATGAGCGTTTGCGCCGCCCCTCATCCGCCCTTCGGGCACCTTCTCCCCGTGAACGGGGAGAAGGAAGATTGACCCATGCCCGCAAACCCGACCTGCTTCGCGACAACGAGCTCATCTACGGCCGTTTGCTCACCGTCGACGAGGCGCATCTCATCCAGCGTTACAACAAGGCGCTGGCTGCTTTCGGCCTCAAGCCCACCAGGCTAAAGAGCTTCCAGATCGACCGCACCGGCTTTTCGCCCGAAGTGGCCGAGGAGTGTGGCGACTACGACTATCTCGATCCCAACGAGGTCAACCGCCGCTTCATCATCCTGACGCCGTCGCAGATCGACCTGCCGGTGGTGCACACCGCCTTCTCCAACACCTCGCAGCTGATGTTCGAGTTCATGTCCAGGAACCAGCGCGCCATCGACGCGCTGACCATCAAGGACGTCATCTACGGCGAGATCGAGGATTCCGTTCCCAAGGTCAACGACATCGAGGACCTGCTGTCGATCAGCCAGGTCGAATTCAAGGTGCTGTCGGCGGAAGACGTGCTGGGCAAGGCCGCCGAACTCGGCAAGCTCGTCGACCGGCTGAAGCAGGAGCCCGACGCCTGGCGCGACGATGCCATGCTGACCCGCATGGTCGAGCTCGCCAAGGTCTGCGGCGACATCCGCGAGAACGCGCTGGTGCCGGACCAGGTGATCTTCCGCCACAACGCCTACTGGACCAGCCATTTCGGCGGGCTCTATGTCTTTGTCGATCCCGACATGACGACGGTGATCAGCGATCCGGCCGCCCCCGGTTTTCGCCGCTCGCGGCCCTGGCAGGTGAGCTATCTCTCGATCAAGGACGCCGACAAGGTGTTCAAATTCCTGGCTGCCACCGGCCGCATCGAATTGCCGCGCGCTTCCTGGATCGAGGCCTCGGGCTATCTCGAGCACCGCGCCGAAATGGTGGTGCGCGCGCTGATCCGCGACGCCGAGCCGGACCGCAATTTGACCGATGTCGACAAGGTCTGGCTGCAGATATGGATCCAGAGCCATGCCGACCTGATCACCTCGGACGGCAATTTCCCCTTCCTCAACGCCGCCAAACGCGAGATCGCCCAGCTCGGCCATCTCAAGGTCGAGGATGTCTCCCCGCAGCAGCGCTTCCTGGTGGTACGCGCCAAGCCCGACCATCCCGACGCCTGGCTGACCAACCGGCTGATCTCGGATTTCGTGCCATCGGACTTCGTCTCGCGCTACATCTTCAACAAGGACGGCTTCTACAAGGACTATGACGGCTTCAGCGACGCCTGGCGATCGCATGTTGTGGACGTTCTGAAAACCACATATTTGAAGGACAAGGTGGCGTTTCGCACACGCCTCTACGGCCTGGCCGACTAGAACGAAATGAACCGTCATTCCGTTCTAACTTGTTGTTTTGATGCATGATGTTATCCAAAAAGTCTGCAACTTTTTGGATGACATGTTGAGGGGGTGATACAGCCATGCTCGATCCGATCGTGAATTTCTTCACCCGGATTTTCCAGTGGATCGGCCGCGGCATCGGTCTTCTGATCGGCGTGATCCTGTGGCCCTTCATGTGGGCCGGCCGCTGGTACACGCAGCGGGGCTGGATCCTCAAGGCGATAGTCGGCCTCGCCGTGCTGGTGCTGATCGGCCTTTACGCAAACTTCTTCTACGCCACCCAGTGGTGGAACAACTTCAACCCGAACTACCCGGACACCTATACTTTCGAGAAGCGCAACGTTTCCGCCGGTGAGCAGGTGGCTGCCGGCGCCGGCACCGACACGGCCAAGACCTGCGGCAACTCCGGCATAGCCCAGGTGGCGGCCGACCTGACCGACTTCAACGTCAACCAGAACGCCTGGATCTCGTCGATGATCCTCTACAAGCTCGGCCTGTTCGGCATCGACTGGGACAACACTCCCTGGATGGACAACAAGGCCTCTTTCCAGCGCGGCATCAACCAGGCGGTGCGACGTACGGCGACCGAGCTTGCCGACAATCTCGGCCGCGTACGTACGACCTCGCAGATCGATGCCGACCTGCAGGACGCGCGCGGCAATCTGCAGTTCGACGAGTATACCTGGTACTTCGGCGTGAGCCCGTTTGGACCGAAGACGCCGACGCCGAGCTACTATCGCGACGCGGTGCGCAAGCTGCGTTCGTTCAATGCCCGGCTTGCCACCTGCCAGGCCACTTTCGATGCCCGCGCCGACAATTTGAAGCAGTATATCGACCGCATCGCCAGTGACATCGGCTCAACGTCCGCAATCCTCAAGGAGCGCGCCGAGAACCACAACAATGGCTGGTTCGACACCCGCGCCGACGACCGCTACTGGTTCGCCTATGGCCAGCTTTATGCCTATTACGGCCTGATGAAAGGCGCCCAGGCCGACTTCGAGAACGTCATCAAGGAAAAGCACCTGCAGAGCCTTTGGGATACGATGGACGCGCAGTTCGTGTCGGCCCTGCGTATCCAGCCCTTCATCATCGCCAACGGTCGCGAGGATGGCTGGCTGCTGCCGACCCATCTGACGACGATGGGCTTCTACGTGCTTCGGGTGCGCTCCAACATGGTCGAAATCAGCAACGTGCTGACGCAGTAGCGCTGTCCCACCGCAACACCAGCGATGGCGAATTTGCGCCGTCGCGTCTGTCGCATTCCGTGCATTGTGCGGCTGTTTTGAGACGGCGGAAGCGCCCCTGCTCTGGCTTCTATACGGCGCGGCAAGCGGAGCCATAAAGAACCGGGAATAGGCCGGCCCCCCGCAGAGGAGTTTTCTCTTTAGGAAACATAGTTGCATGAAAGTTGACGCCGCCGCAGCGACAGGGTTAGATGCCCCGCGCGTCCGGCTCCAGCCTTCTTGCGAGTAAGATCAACCCGTCCCCTCCACCGTCCAATCCAGAGGAACGCCGTCATGGCCGAAGTGAAGTCCGACATCGAGATCGCGCGTGGCGCCAGGAAAAAGCAGATCCAGGAGATCGGCAAGAAGATCGGCATCCCGACCGAACATCTGCTGCCCTACGGCCACGACAAGGCCAAGATCTCAGCAGAATTCATCAAGTCGGTGAAGGGCAACAAGGACGGCAAGCTGATCCTCGTCACCGCCATCAACCCGACGCCGGCCGGCGAAGGCAAGACCACCACCACCGTCGGCCTCGGCGACGGCCTGAACCGCATTGGCAAGAAGGCGATCGTCTGCATCCGCGAGGCTTCGCTTGGCCCGAATTTCGGCGTCAAGGGCGGTGCCGCCGGCGGCGGCTACGCGCAGGTCGTGCCGATGGAAGACATGAACCTCCACTTC
Organism: Mesorhizobium sp. B2-3-13; assembly: GCF_006442195.1. Lineage (NCBI taxonomy): Bacteria > Pseudomonadati > Pseudomonadota > Alphaproteobacteria > Hyphomicrobiales > Phyllobacteriaceae > Mesorhizobium > Mesorhizobium sp. B2-3-13. The sequence goes on along the minus strand of NZ_VFVQ01000006.1, from coordinate 42,288 downwards.
ACCGGCGACTTCCACGCCATCACCACGGCGCACAATCTTCTGTCGGCTCTGATCGACAACCACATCTATTGGGGCAATGAACTCGGCATCGACACCCGCCGCGTCGTGTGGCGCCGCGTCATGGACATGAACGACCGGGCGCTGCGAGAGATCATCTGCTCGCTCGGCGGTGTCGCCAACGGTTTCCCGCGTGAAGCCGGCTTCGACATCACCGTCGCCTCGGAAGTGATGGCTATCTTGTGCCTTGCCACCGACCTGAAGGACCTGGAAAAGCGCCTTGGCGACATCATCGTCGCCTACCGCCGCGACAAGTCGCCGGTCTATGCCCGCGACCTCAAGGCCGACGGCGCCATGGCTGTCCTGCTCAAGGACGCCATGCAGCCCAACCTCGTGCAGACGCTGGAGAACAATCCGGCCTTCGTGCATGGCGGCCCGTTCGCCAACATCGCGCATGGCTGCAACTCGGTCGTCGCCACCACGACGGCGCTGAAGCTCGCCGACTATGTCGTCACCGAAGCCGGCTTCGGCGCCGACCTGGGTGCCGAGAAATTCTTCGACATCAAGTGCCGCAAGGCGGGCCTGAAACCGGCGGCGGCCGTCATCGTCGCCACCGTGCGCGCCATGAAGATGAATGGCGGCGTCAAGAAGGAAGACCTCGGCAAGGAAAACGTCGAGGCGGTGAAAAAGGGCTGCGCCAATCTTGGCCGCCACATCGAGAACATCAGGCAGTTCGGCGTGCCGGCGGTGGTTGCCATCAATCACTTCTACTCCGACACCGATGCCGAGATCCAGGCGATGAAGGACTATGTCGCCTCGATGGGCGAAGAGGCGATCCTGTGCAAGCACTGGGCCAGGGGCTCCGCCGGCATCGAGGATCTCGCTAACAAGGTGGTGGCGCTGGCCGAATCCGGCGCCTCGCAGTTCGCGCCGCTCTATCCCGACGCCATGCCGCTGTTCGAGAAGATCAACACAATCGTCCAGCGCATCTATCGCGGCTCGGAAGCCATCGCCGACAAGTCGGTGCGAGATCAGCTCAAGGCCTGGGAAGAGGCAGGCTATGGCAATTTGCCGGTCTGCATGGCCAAGACCCAGTATTCCTTTTCGACCGATCCGAACCTGCGCGGCGCGCCGACCGGCCACACTGTGCCGGTGCGTGAGGTCAGGCTTTCGGCGGGCGCGGGCTTCGTCGTCATCATCTGCGGCGAGGTCATGACCATGCCCGGCCTGCCAAAGGCGCCATCCTCGGAAAAGATCTTCCTCAACGAGGCCGGCCAGATCGAAGGCCTGTTCTGATATTGTCCCGATAACTAAGAAGGGCGCCGCATCGCTGCGGCGCCCTTTTTGTTTGCCGATCGTCCTACGCGGCGCTGCGCGCCAGCGCCCGCTGGTTGGATGCGTGGATCGTGTCGCGTTCCGGCAGCGCGCCGGTCTTGAGGCAGTCGATCCATTCGGCGGTCTTGAGCACCGCGGCGAAGCGCGACTGCAGGATGATGCTCACCACGCGATGGATCTCCTCTGCAGAGGCATAGCCGGCGCTGTTGGCGTAAGGCACCGAGCCGGTCGCGTCGGACAGGAACTCGACCATGAAGCCCATATGCACGGCGTGGATGATGGTCGACAGGTCGCAATTATGCGTCATGTAACCGATGACCGCGATCGTATCGACGGCATTGGCGCGCAGCCAGTCCTCGAGGTCGGTCCCGGTGAAGGCGCTCGGCAAATTCTTCTCGACATAATGGTCGCGGCCACGCTTGGCGATCTCCGGATGCAGTTCGCCGCCATGGCTGCCCTTGGCGAAGATCGGAGACGTCTCGGGCGCCATCTGCTTGACGACCACCACCTTGATGCCTGCGGCCGCCGCGGCGTCCATCGCGCGCGCCACGTTGACGACGCTGTCGCGGAACGGCGGATGCTGGATGGCCAGATTGCCGCCGTCATAGTCGTTCTGGACGTCGATGACGACGAGCGCGCGGCGCGGCGCGGCGTTGGCTGGGTCAGACATGATGTTTCCTTTCAGGCTTGAATGCGATGGGCCGAAAATAGCCTGCTGGCTTACGTGCCAACAGTGTCCCGATTGACATCATCCGAAAGAATTGGGACAATCCAAGCTCTTACTGGAAACGCTCCCATGACCACTCCCATCATCGCCGTCCTCGCCTTCGACGGCATCAGCCCGTTCCATCTCTCCGTGCCTTGCCTGGTGTTCGGCGCGGACCGCACCAACCTCGGCCTGCCACGCTTCGACTTCCGTGTCTGCGGGGTCGAGGAAGGGCTGATCCGGACCGATGCCGGCCTGAGCATCCTGGTCCCGCACGGGCTTGCCGCGCTCGAAGAGGCCGATATCGTCATCATCCCGAGCTGGAAGGATCTCGAAGCACCTCTGGTAAAACCGATCGAGGAAGCGCTCCGCCGCGCCCACCGGCGCGGCGCGCTGATCGTCGGCCTGTGTCTCGGCACCTTTGCCCTCGCCGCCGCCGGCCTGCTCTCGGGACGGAAGGCGACCACGCATTGGGCCTATACTGAGCAGTTGCAGGCCCTTCATCCCGACATTTCAGTCGATGCCGACGTGCTCTACGTCGACGATGGCGACATCGTCACCTCCGCCGGCGTCGCCGCCGGGCTGGACTGCTGCCTTCACATCGTGCGTGCCCGCTATGGCGCCGAGGCGGCACTGCGGCTCGCCCGGCACGTCGTGCTTTCGCCGCACCGGCAGGGCGGACAGGCGCAGTTCATCGAGCGCCCGGTGGCAAAAAGCGCCAATGCCGACCGTTTCACCGAGGCGCTCGACGCGGTTCGCGCGACATCGGGCGAAACGCACAGCCTCGACAGCGTCGCCGACGCCGCAGGCCTGACACGGCGCACTTTCACCCGCCGTTTTCAGAAATCGATCGGCACCAGTTTTGGCGATTGGCTGACCAGCCAGCGGATCGAACTGGCGCAACGGCTGCTGGAAACCACGGACAAATCGATCGACATCGTGGCTTTCGAGGCCGGCTTCGGCAGCGCCACATCGCTGCGCCAGCACTTTTCCGCACGGCTCCGGACCTCGCCGGCGCAATACCGGCGTGAATTTTCCAGGCGGGCCGATGTCGGCGAGCGCATGGCGCATCTCCCGGCTGCATTGATTGGGCACGTGAGCGCACTCAGCCCCGACTGACCACCCGCGCCGGATTGCCGACCACCGTCGTGTTCGCCGCCACGTCGCGTGTCACCACCGCCCCGGCGCCGACAATGGCGCCCTCGCCAATGCTGACACCGCCAAGGATGACCGCGCTGCCGCCGATCCAGGCATTGTCGCCGATCGTGACCGGCCTGGCGATCTCCAGTCCCGCCTGCCGCCCTGCCGGCTCCTTGTGGTGCTCGGCACAATAAATCTGCACATTGGGGCCAAGCAGCGTCCCCTTGCCGATGCGCACCGGCGCGGTGTCGAGAATAGTGCAGCCGGCATTGAGGAAAGCGCGGTCGCCGAGGAAAATGTTGAATCCGTAGGCACAGTGAAACGGCGCCTCGATCCGGACCCTCTCGCCCACGCCGCCCAGCAGTGTCCGCAGGGCTGGCCCGAGGCTCCCGCGTTGACGGGGCGGGAGCGTATTGTGCTCGAACACGGCATCCGCGGCCAAGCCGCGCAAAACGCCAAGGTCGTCATCCAGGCACGTATACCACTCGCCGGCCGCCATTTTCGCACGTTCGCTCTGAACCATGGCAGTGCCTCCGTTTGACATCATTGCGAACAGCGCCGAAGCAAGGACCAGGACGTGAAGTTATAAACCGGGATAGCGGCTTTACGGAACTGGTCAACGTGCCGTCACGACCTTCGATCGCAAGCGGACATTCGCGATCCGCGCCCGGCAATGAAATAGTTCAAAACCACTGTCGATTTCCGGGTAACTCGTTCGTCCTCGATAGGAAGCCGGAGAAATTCGCCCGAGCAAGGAAACGACTGCGATGACAATCACCATCACGGCATTTGAACGATCGCCCGATGGCGGCAAGGGGCTGGCGCGCGATACCCGTGTTCGCTGGGCGCTGGAAGAGGTGAGACAGCCTTACGAGGTTCGTTTTGTTTCCTTTGCAAGGATGAAGGCGCCTGACCATCTGGCTATCCATCCTTTCGGGCAGATCCCCACCTATGAAGAGGGTTCTCTCTCGCTGTTCGAGACCGGCTCGATCGTCTTTCATCTTGCCGAGCAGCATGCGGGCCTGTTGCCAAAGGATCGCAATGCCCGCGCCCGCGCGATAACGTGGATGTTTGCCGCACTGAACACCGTCGAGCCGCCGATCCTCGAATTGACCACGGCAAGGATATTCGAAGCTGACAAGCCCTGGAGCGAGGCGCGCTTGCCGCTGGTTAAGGACCGTGTTCGGTCCCGGCTGGACAGCCTCTCGGCTCACTTGGGCGTCGATGACTGGCTCGATGATGCGTTCAGCGCCGGCGACCTGCTGATGGTGTCCGTGCTGCTGCGACTGAGAATATCAGGCATTCTGGACGAATACCAAAACCTGGCTGCCTATGTGACGCGCGGGGAAGCTCGGCCCGCTTATATCAGGGCCTTCGCCGCGCAATTTGCGGTCAACGCTCCATCAAGCAACTGACTCGCCTCGATCCGCTGTGGCTGCGCTCATGAGTGTGCGGCCTAGCCAAATATCCGACCTATGGTAGCTTGCCGTTTCAGGGCTCTTCCGGCCCGGCATCGAGGGGATCGGCATGCTCTACATTCTTGCACTTCTGATCGGCGTCGTTGCCGGCCTGCGCGCCATGACGGCACCTGCCGCCATCGCCTGGGGCGCCTATCTCGGCTGGCTCCCGGTTGCCGGCAGCTGGGCGAGCTTCATGAGCCATTGGGCGGCTGTCGGCATCTTCACCGTCCTGGCCATCGTCGAACTGGTCACCGACCAACTCCCGTCGACGCCAAGCCGCAAAGTGCCGCAGCAGTTCGGCGCCCGCATTCTGCTCGGCGCCTTTTCCGGCGCGGTGCTCGGCGCGGCCGGCGGCGCCACCATCGTCTGCCTGATCACCGGCGCCATCGGCGCGGTCATAGGCACGCTGGGCGGTGCCGAAGCGCGAGGCCGGCTGGCGGCCGCTTTCGGCAAGGACCAGCCCGCGGCCTTTATCGAGGACGCGGTGGCGATTGTCGGCGGCCTGCTGATCGTGGCGGCGGTGGCATGACGGCAAAAACCTTCGACACCATCATCATCGGCGCTGGCCAGGCGGGGCCACCCCTGGCCGGTCGCCTGACGGCCGCGGGCATGAGCGTGGCGCTGATCGAGCGCAAGCTGGTCGGCGGCACCTGCGTCAACACCGGCTGCATGCCGACCAAAACCATGGTCGCCAGCGCCTATGCCGCGCATCTGGCGCGGCGCGCCGCCGACTATGGCGTGACGCTTCCGGGTCCCGTCGGGGTCGATTATCACAGGATCAAGGCGCGCAAGGATAAGGTCACCAACGACGCCCGTGGCAATCTGGAGACCTGGATCGCCGGAATGGAGCGCTGCACGCTCTATCGCGGCCACGCACGCTTCGAATCCGCCAACACGGTGCGTGTCGGCGACGACCTTTTGACCGCCGAAAAGATCTTCCTCAACACGGGCGGCCGCGGCTCGGTGCCGGACCTGCCTGGCATCCACGACATCGACTATCTGACCAACTCGTCGATGATGAATCTCGACGTTTTGCCGCGCCACCTTATCGTCGTCGGCGGCAGCTACGTCTCGCTCGAATTCGCGCAGATGTTCCGCCGCTTCGGCTCGGAAGTTACCGTCATCGAAAAGAGCCCGCGCCTGACCGGCCGCGAGGACGAGGACGTCTCGGCCGCCATCCTGTCGATCCTCGAAAACGAAGGCATCGCGGTCCATGTCGGCGCCGACAACATCGGCTTCGTGAAACATGGTGGGGATATTGCCGTGACCTTCTCCGCCGGCAAGCCGCCCGCGATCGGATCGCATGTGCTGCTGGCGCTGGGCCGAACGCTCAATACCGACGATCTCGGCCTCGACAAGGCGGGCGTCGAGGTCGACAGACGCGGCGCGGTTGTCGTCGACGACCAGCTGCGCACCAGCGTGCCAGGCATCTGGGCGATGGGCGACTGCAACGGCAAGGGCGCCTTCACCCACACCTCCTACAACGATTATGAAATCGTCGCCGCCAATCTGCTCGACAATGATCCGCGCAAGGTCAGTGATCGCATCGAGGCCTACGCACTCTACATCGACCCGCCGCTCGGCCGCTGCGGCATGACCGAGACCGCTGTGAGGAAATCGGGACGTCGCGCGCTGGTCGGCCAGCGGCCGATGACCCGCGTCGGCCGCGCCGTCGAAAAGGGCGAGACGCAAGGTTTCATGAAGATCCTCGTCGATGCCGACACCAGGGAAATCCTCGGCTGCTCGGTGCTTGGCCCCGGCGGCGACGAGGCGGTGCATTGCGTGCTCGACCTGATGTACGCCAAGGCGCCGGTCGATACGCTGGCGCGCGCGATGCACATCCACCCGACGGTTTCGGAACTGCTGCCGACGATAGCCCAGGAACTCAAGCCGCTGGCCTGAGACTGGAGCGGTTCAGCGTTGGCAAACTGCCGAGCCGCTCTACGAGCGCCTCGGCGCCCGTTTTCAATCAGCTCCACGCTTTCTGCATTGCTGCATTGCGGCAATGTCTGTTGCGTCCAGTCGGGATCGTCGCGCAGTCTTCAAATTGAACCGATTCAGTCTGGACCCCCATGCCTTTGCCAATCCTTGCGCTTGCCATTGCGTCCTTCTGCATCGGCACCACCGAATTCGTCATCATGGGCCTGCTGCCGGAAGTAGCCGCCGATCTGGGCGTGACGATCCCCGCCGCCGGCCTGCTGGTCACCGGCTATGCGCTGGGCGTCGTCTTCGGCGCGCCTGTCGTGGCCATGGCCACCGCGCATTTGCCGCGCAAACCGGTGCTGGTGGGGCTTGCGGCGCTGTTCGTCGTCGGCAATCTCTTCTGCGCCATCGCGCCCAATTACTGGCTGCTGATGGCCGCGCGCGTCTTCACCGCTTTCGGCCACGGCGCCTTCTTCGGCATCGGCTCGGTCGTCGCCGCCAGCCTGGTGCCGCGCAACAAGCGCGCCAGCGCCATCGCGCTGATGTTCGCCGGGCTGACGCTGGCCAATATCCTCGGCGTTCCCGCTGGAACGGCGCTTGGCGAAGCCTTTGGCTGGCGGGCCACCTTCCTGGCCGTGGTCGGCATCGGCCTGATCTCGGTCGCGGCCATCGCCTGGCTGGTGCCGTCCGACGTCACGGAACCGAGCGGCGGCGGCCTACGCGCCGAAGTCCGAGTGCTCGGCAAGCTGCAGGTCTGGCTGGCGATGCTGATCGCGGCGCTGACCTCTGCCAGCCTGTTCGCCGTCTTCACCTACATCAAACCCTACCTCACCGACGTGTCGGGCCTGTCGACCGCGGCGGTCACCTGGGTGCTTCTGCTGTTCGGCGCCGGCATGACCATCGGCAACATCATTGGCGGCAGGCTGGCCGACTGGAAACTGATGCCGACGGTGATCGCCACCTTGCTGTTGATGGCCCTGCTGTTCGTCGGCTTCATGCAGTTCGGCGCGATCGCCAGTGTTGCCGTCGGCATCGTCTTCCTGTGGGGCCTGCTCATCTTCGTCGTCGTGCCGCCGCTGCAGATCCGCGTCGTCGAGGCAGCGTCGGAAGGCCCAAACCTTGCCGCCACGTTGAACCAGGGCGCCTTCAACGTCGGCAATGCCGGCGGCGCGTGGATCGGCGGCGTGGCGCTGTCCGCGGGCATTTCCTACGCCAATCTGCCACTGGTCGGCGCGGTGCTCGCCCTGCTGGCGGTCGCCGTCGCGGTGCTGTCGCAGACGCTTGACCGGCGCGCGCCGGTCGCCGCCCTTCAGCCTGCCGCGGAGTAACTGCCTGTCGCCCAAAAGTGCGAGCGGTTTTGGGACAACGACATGCAGCAAGGCAAAAGACTCGCTTGCGCCCATGGCGCGGCGGGCTGGACCAATCGACATCGGCACCTTCACATGGGCATGTCTTCTCGCGCTTGATGGAGGATATCATGCAGAAATCGATCGAACGCATCGCCGGGGACAGCGAAGGCGTTTCCTACGAATTCCCGGTGTTCCGCTTCGCCGGTGCCGACAAGGCAGCACCTTCGGGCTATCTGCAGGCGGCGCTCCATGCCGGCGAATTGCCTGGCGTCGTCGCCATCGATGCATTGATGCCGATGCTGAACAAAGCCGAGGCCGAAGGTCGCATCAAGGGCAACATCACCATCGTGCCCTGGGCCAACCCGATCGGCCGCGCGCAATATCATTTCGGCGAGCACCAGGGCCGCTTTCATCTGGGCACCCGCACCAATTTCAACCGCGGCTTTCCGCTGCTTGCCGCGCCCGACACCAGGCTTTTGCCGGACGCCTCTTTTGGCGGCGCCGACCAGCGGCTGAAGTCGCGGCTGGTGCAGCTTTCGCTGGGCCACGACATCGTGCTCGACCTGCATTGCGACGATGAGGGCCTTGCCTATCTCTACGTCCACACCAGCCTGTGGCCTGAAATGGCCGATTGCGCCGCCGCCATGAGCGTCGATGCGGTGGTGCTGTGGAGCGAGGACACCGACGGCACCTTCGAGGGCGCTTCGATCATGCCCTACCAGAACGCTGCCGCCGATGTGGCGAAGTTCGACAGGCGCGTCGCCACCACCGTCGAATATCGCGGCATCCTCGATGTCGACGGCGTGCTTGCCTCGGCCGACGCGGCAGGCCTCTACCGGCTGCTGGCGGCGCGCGGCGTGATATCCGACAGCGCCCTGCCCGCGCCCGGCCCGTTCAAGGGTGTCGCGGCACCGCTGGAAAACATCGACATGATGCCGGCACCCCGGGGCGGCGCCGTCCTCTACGACGTGAAGCCTGGCGACCGCGTCACCAGGGGCGCGCGCCTCGCCACCATCGTCCACGCGCCGGGCGAAGCCGACGGCCGCACCGAAGTGTTCGCGCCGCAGGACGGCATCATCCTGACCCGCCGCTCGCGCCGCATCATCCGCGCCGGCGAAGACCTGTTGAAACTGGTCGGCGACAGGAAGAGCGCCGATGCCCGGTCGGGTACGCTGGAGGATTAGCCTCCGTCGAATCCAGTTGCGCGGCCGCCCAATCGCCGCTAAGGGAATCGCCATGAACATGCGTTCGATCAAGACCATTTGGTGGTGGGCCTGCTGACAGCGGCCTGTTCGAACGCGTGCGCGTGAAAATAGAGGTGGCCGCAACGGAATGTCCGGGCGGCCATTTGTTTTTCAAAGCCATTCCCGGGTCCGTTGCCCAAGTAGCTGATGGAGACGGCAATGACGTTGAAGGTTCTGGAAACCGGCGCTGAAAGCTTCGTGACGGCGGGTGGCATCACCATCACCCGCGAGCGCCATGGCCGGTCCTATGAAGGTGCGATCGACGCTTATGTCGACGGGCTGAATTCGCGCCGGGGCGCGGTATTTTCCTCGAACTACGAATATCCCGGCCGCTATACGCGCTGGGATACGGCCATCATCGATCCGCCGCTGGTCATCTCCGCACGCGGTCGCGCCATGCGCATCGAGGCGCTGAACGGCCGCGGCGAGGCGCTGCTGCCGGTCATCGGCAGGACACTGGGCGGTCTCGCCGAAATCGCGATCGCCGAGACCACCAAAAAGCTGATCCGCCTCGACGTCGCCAAGCCCGGCCGTGTCTTCACCGAGGAGGAACGCAGCCGCGTTCCCTCCGTCTTCACCGTGCTGCGCGCCATCACCGCTCTGTTCAGGACTGCCGAAGACGCCAATCTCGGCCTCTACGGCGCCTTCGGCTACGACCTTGCCTTCCAGTTCGACCCGGTCGAGCACACGCTCGTTCGCAAGGAAAGCCAGCGCGATCTCGTGCTGTTCCTGCCCGATGAGATCCTGGTCGTCGACCATTATTCGGCCAAGGCCTGGACCGACCGCTACGACTATGCGGGCGAGGGTTTTTCGACCGAAGGCCTGCCGCGCGATCAAATCGCCGAGCCGTTCAAGACCGCCGACCGCATCCCGCCGCGCGGCGACCATGAGCCGGGCGAATACGCCAATCTGGTGCGCCGGGCGATGGACAGCTTCAAGCGCGGCGACCTGTTCGAGGTCGTCCCCGGCCAGATGTTCTACGAACGCTGCGAGACGCAGCCATCCGAGATTTCACGCAAGCTGAAGTCGATCAACCCCTCGCCCTATTCCTTCTTCATCAATCTGGGCGAGAACGAATACCTGATCGGCGCGTCGCCCGAAATGTTCGTGCGCGTCAATGGCCGCCGCGTCGAGACCTGCCCGATCTCCGGCACCATCAAGCGCGGCGACGATGCCATTTCGGACTCTGAGCAGATCATCAAGCTGCTCAACTCCAAGAAAGATGAATCCGAGCTCACAATGTGCTCGGACGTGGACCGCAACGACAAGTCGCGGGTCTGCGATCCAGGTTCGGTGCGCGTCATCGGCCGCCGCCAGATCGAGATGTATTCGCGCCTGATCCATACGGTCGATCACATAGAGGGCCGGCTGCGCGAAGGCATGGACGCTTTCGACGCGTTTCTGTCGCATGCCTGGGCGGTCACGGTCACCGGCGCGCCGAAACTATGGGCGATGCGCTTCATCGAGCAGAACGAGAAGAGCCCGCGCGCCTGGTATGGCGGCGCCATCGGCATGGTCAACTTCAACGGCGACATGAACACCGGGCTCACCTTGCGCACCATCCGCATCAAGGACGGCATCGCCGAGGTGCGCGCCGGCGCTACATTACTCTTCGACAGCGTTCCCGAGGAAGAAGAAGCTGAAACCGAACTGAAGGCATCCGCCATGCTCTCCGCCATCCGCGACGCCAAGATGGGCAATTCGACCAGCACCGAGCGCACCACGGCGCGCGTCGGCGACGGCGTCAACATCCTGCTGGTCGACCATGAGGACAGCTTCGTCCACACGCTGGCCAACTACTTCCGCCAGACCGGCGCCAATGTCTCGACCGTGCGCACGCCGGTGCCGGAGGAAGTCTTCGAGCGGCTGAAGCCCGACCTCGTCGTGCTGTCGCCCGGACCCGGCACGCCCAAGGATTTCGACTGCGCGGCGACCATCAGACGAGCGCGCGCCCGCGACCTGCCGATCTTCGGCGTCTGCCTTGGCCTGCAGGCATTGGCCGAAGCCTATGGCGGCGAACTCAGGCAATTGCACATTCCCATGCACGGCAAGCCGTCGCGTATCCGCGTCTCGAAGCCGGGCATCATTTTCTCCGGCCTGCCCAAGGAAGTCACCGTCGGCCGCTACCACTCGATCTTCGCCGATCCGGTGCGCCTGCCTGACGATTTCGTGGTCACGGCCGAGACCGAGGACGGCGTCATCATGGCCTTCGAGCACCGCAAGGAGCCGATTGCCGCGGTGCAGTTCCACCCGGAATCGATCATGACGCTCGGCCACAATGCCGGCATGCGCATCATCGAGAACATCGTCGCCCACCTGCCGCGCAAGGCCAAGGAAAAGGCAGCCTGACGGTAATGGCCGAAGCCGAGAACACCATGGCGATCGCGGCGAAAACCGCCGCGAAGCGCAAGGTCGCCAACCTCGCCTTCTGGTCGATCGTGGTCGCCTTTGTCGTGCTCGCGCTCAAGGCCGCCGCCTGGTACGTGACCGGATCCGTCGCGCTCTATTCGGACGCGCTGGAATCGATCGTCAATGTCATTGCCTCGATGGCCGCCTTCTGGGCGATCCAGGTCAGCTACAAGCCGGCCGACCAGGATCACCCTTTCGGCCATCACAAGGCCGAGTATTTCTCGGCCGTGCTCGAAGGCGTGCTGATCGTGGTCGCCGCGCTTTTGATCCTGAGCGAGGTCTGGCGCTCCTGGCAGACCCCGGCCCCACTCGAACAGCCTTGGGAAGGCCTTGCCGTCAACGGCGTCGCCACCGCCATCAATGCTTTCTGGGCCTGGACGCTGATCCGCGCGGGCCGAGCCGAAAAGTCACCGGCGCTGGTCGCCGATGGCAACCACATCATGACCGATGTGGTGACCTCGGTTGGCGTCTTCGGCGGCCTGGTCGGAGCGATCCTGACCGGCTGGCAGATTCTCGACCCGGCATTGGCCGTCATCGTCGCGCTCAACATCCTGTGGCAGGGCTGGCATGTCATCGGCTCGTCGATGAATGGCCTGATGGATCGCGCCGTCGATACGGCGGAGCACATGCGCATCCGCGACATCATCTCGGCCAATTGCAAGGGCGCTCTGGAGGTGCATGATCTCAAGACCCGCATCGCCGGCCGCGCTACCTTCATCGAGTTCCATCTTGTCGTCGATGCAGACATGTCGGTTGGCGCCAGCCATATCATCTGCGACCGCATCGAGGACGCGCTGAAGGCCGACATTCCCTCGGTGCGGGTGACCATCCATGTCGAGCCCGACGACGAGGCCAAGCTGCCCAAGGGCACGACCGCAGTGCCGTTTGCTTGATGCGGTTAGAACGGCTGGAAGATTGGCCGAAGCCCTTCCTCCTTCGTCATCCTGGGGCGAAGCAGGAGCGAAGCTCCGTCGCGGAGACCCTGGGATGACGAAGCGCCAGGTCTCAAGGCGCGCAGGCCGATTGCGGCATTGACTCCAGCCGATAGACCTTGTCGTCGGACGCGGTCTTCCCGACGGCCGCCTTCGAGCAGAGGTCGACAACCGCCAGGCTGCTATTGGGATTGGCCAGCATGATGGTGCCGTTGGCGCCGCGCTTGAGGAAGATTTCCTTTTGCGCGATGTCGCAGGAAAAATTGCTCGTCTTCGAACTCGCGGCACAACGCCACTGGTCGGCTTCGCCCTGGCACGAATAGGTCTGCGTGACCTTGGCCACCTTCTGCCGCGTGGTGACGGAGACGACAATGTCAGCGCCGTCGGGCCAGTTCGCGACATCGTCCCCGGAGGCGAAGGAGGCCAGTTCCACCGGCCCGCGGAACACCCGGATCGACTGGGTCAGTTGGTCGGGATGCGAACTCATATGCGCCGCGTCATAGTCGCGCCCGTAGCAGAAGGCCTGGTCGGGTTTGAACCGCTCGCGCAGCGGCGGCCCGAGCGCCGGATCGATCGGATCGATCCGCGCGAACTCTGCCTTGCAGGTTCCGGGAGGCATCGGGTCGAGGCGGAAATTGTCGTCTTCCTTGCCCAGCGCCTGCCTGTCGTATTCAGCCGTGCCGAGTTCTTCTTCCGAACCGGCGTCGAGATAGATATCGGACGACAGGTTCGACAGGATCAGCCTGCCCTTGTCGTCGACCTTCAGCGACGCCAGCGTGCGGTCGCATTCCATGCCGCAGCGGATCAGGCCCGATTTGCCGTCCTCGGACTCGTGATTGCACCAGCCGCCGGCCCATTCCGGCGCCTTGGCGCCGCGCACCGTGGTGATGAGGAAACCATTGTAGGACGTATCGGAATTCGCGCTCGGTTCCTCATTGGGACGGCTGACCGGATCATGGCCATAATAGAAGAAGATCCGCGCCACCTTCTGCGTCGGATGCGCCTCGAGGTGCGCCGCGTCATAGACCCGGCCGAAACAGGCGTCCGCCCCGTTGGGGCTGAGTTCGGCGAGCTTGAGCGCATCGCCAGCAAAAGCAGAACCCGTAAGTCCGCCAAGCAGTGCGGCGCCGAACCCGGCGCCGGCGAGCGTTTTCCATTCCCTGAACGCCATGTGACCCCCTCCTCCGCATCGACAGGACGTGACGTCAATTTATGCTAGTATTGCTGCTTGAGCCACGCAAATCGCGGTGAAATCTGAGGGGATGCCATGCGCCGACGTGACATGTTCCAGGCGGTTCTCGCCGGAGCCGGAACGCTTCTCGGCCTGCGCGCGGTACAGGCAGCGACCACCGAGCCTGTCAGGTTGAAGGTCGCCTATCATCTCAGCGATCTCGACAAGGTCAATTTCGTGCTCGGCAACGTCAAGAACCACTATGAGGGCACCGGCGGCGTTGTCGAGATCGCGCTGGTCGTGCATGGTCCGGCGCTTGCCGCCTTCAAGTCGAAGGGCATATCGGCGGCGATTTCGGGGCGCTTTACCGGTCTTGTCCAGCAAGGGCTCGACCCGCATGCTTGCGGCAACACCATGCACGGCATGGACATCACGCTCGCCGACCTGCTCCACGGATTCCATACCGCCGACAAGGGCGGCGTCGTCAAGCTCGCTGAATTGCAAAGCCAGGGCTATGTCTATCTCAGGCCTTGAAGCGGCACTGACTTGAATGCAAGGGTTGGCAAGACCCACCAAGATGTCGGAAAATCCCCGGAGGAACAGCAGTGCCAGAGACAGCCCTTGGTCTTGTCATCCCCGATCTCGCCGGCAAGGCGGTGCTGGTCACCGGTGCCTCGACCGGCATCGGCGCGGCGCTCGCGCTCGCCTATGCCGAGCAGAAATGCAAGGTGGCGCTGCACTATAATTCCAGCCGCGATGCCGCCGAGAAACTCGGCCGGAACATTCGTGACGGCGGCGGCGAGGTCTTCCTTGTCCAGGGCGACTTTTCTCTCCCCGCCGATGTCGAACGCGTCGTCGAGGACAGCGCGCGACATTTCGGCCGCCTCGACGGGCTGGTCAACAATGCCGGCGGCATGCTTGGCCGCATCCCCTATGCCGAGCAGACCGAGGCGCATTACGACGCGGTGATGGACCTCAACGCCCGCTCGGTGCTGACCGCCTCGCGCAAGGCGATGCCATGGCTGAAGAAACAGGGCGGCTTCATCGTCAACACCTCATCGATCGCGGCGCGAAACGGTGCAGGTGGCGGCGCGGGTCTTTATGGCTCGGCCAAGGCCTTCGTCTCCAACGTCACGCGCGGTATGGCCAAGGAACTGATCGGCTTCGGCATTCGCGTCAACGCCGTGGCGCCGGGCACGATCCTCACCCCCTTCCACGAACGCTATTCGACCGATGAGCAGGTGAAGGGCATGGTCGCAACCATTCCGCAGGGCCGCGCCGGCACGGCGCAAGATTGCGTCGGAGCCTATCTGTTCCTCTCATCGGACCTGTTGAGCGGCTACATCACCGGCCAGGTGATCGAGGTCAATGGCGGCCAGTTGATGCCTTGACCGGCGACCGGCATACTGGACACACTCCTTTCGCGCCAACCCAGGGGGAAGACGAGGATATGTATGGACTGATCGGCAAGATGCGGGCGGCGCGCGGCCAACGCGACGCGGTCATGACTGTGCTGCGCGAGAGCACCGGCGCCCTGCCCGGCTGCCTGAGCTATATCGTCGCCACCGACCCTGCCGACGCCGACGCGATCTGGGTGACCGAAGTGTGGACCGATCAGGCAAGCCACAAGGCATCCCTGCAGCTTCCCGAGGTGCAGGCGGCGATCGCCAAGGCACGGCCCTTCATCGCCGGCTTCGAGTTCCAGGTGGAAACCCATCCCGTCGGAGGCTTCGGCCTGCCAGAGAGCAAAACTGGCTAAGGCGCGCGCGCTGCAAGGCGCTCGGGCAGGAAATCGACGAAGACGCGCACCTTTGGCGACAGGTGGCGATTGGAGGGCCATAACATCCGGAACTGGCCACGACCGTCGACATGATCGTCCAGCACGGTGCGCAGCCTGTCCTCGCGCAGCGCCTCCCGCATCAGAAAATCGGGCATGCAGGCGATGCCGAGTCCGGCAATCGTGGCGCCTTTCAACGCTTCCATGTTGTTGCAGGTCAGCATCGAACGGATCAGCGGCTGGGCGCTGCCGGTAATGAATGGCCAGTCCAGCAGCCTGCCGCTGTTGAGATAACGGAAGTTTATGCCGAAATGCCCGATGAGATCCGCCGGCACGCCGGGTATGCCATGGCGATCGAGGTAGGAGGGTGCCGCGCACAGCAGCATGCGGAAGGGCGCAATGGGTTTCGACACCAATCGTGAATCGGGCAGCTCGCCGCTGCGGATCGCGACGTCGATGCCTTCTTCGATGACGTCGACGATCCGGTCGTTGAAATCGATATCGAGCTCGATCTCGGGATAGCGCGCCATGAACTCCGACAGCACCGGCAGCAAAAGATGGTAGGTGACGATCGGGGCCGAGACGCGCAGCCGCCCACGCGGCGTCTCCCGTGTCCGCGACAGCATCGCCTCGGCATCGTCGATGTCGTCGAGAATGCGTCGCACGCGCTCGTTGAACAGCTTGCCCTCCTCCGTCAGGCCGATCCGCCGCGTGGAGCGCTGCAGCAGCCGCACACCGAGCTCCTGTTCGAGCCGCGCCACACTTTTGCCGACCGCGGAAGCGGAGATGCCGAGCGCCCGCCCGGCGGCGACGAAGCTGCCGAACTCGGCGGTGCGGGCGAAGGCCAGAAGGCCGCTTAGGCGATCCATCATACTGCTCCATTCGAGCGTTTCAGTCCGTTATGTCGAGATATTTGATACCATTTCTCCGGAGCCGTCGCAGACCTATCTTGTCCGCATGACCGGGCGCCGCGATTGAGCGGCATGCCGGCGCAGACTACTCAGATAGGAAAATCCATGACCTTGAAGATCACCGCCGGCCCGGCCGAGAGATGGCTCGTGCTCTTGTCCGTATGCCTTGCTGCCATGACGATGCCCCTGACCTTCACCGGCCCGGCCGTCGCGCTCTCCCGCATCGCGGCCGATCTCGGCGGCAGCCCGATCGCACTCAATTGGGTGACCAACGCCTTCATGCTGACCTTCGCCGCCAGCCTGATGGCGGCGGGCGCTCTGGCCGATAATCATGGCCGCAAGCGGATCTTCCTCGTCGGCCTCGCCCTCTACATCCTCGCTTCGCTCGGCGCGATGCTGGCGCCCGACATCGCCTGGTTCGATATCTTCCGGGCCGCGCAAGGGCTCGGCAGTGCCCTGGCCTTCGCCGGCGGCGCCTCGGCACTTGCCCAGGAATTCGAGGGACCATCGCGGCTGCGCGCCTTCTCCTTTCTCGGCACCAGTTTCGGCATCGGGCTGGCCTTCGGCCCGATTGCCTCGGGCCTGCTCATCTCCGCATTCGGCTGGCGGTCGATCTTTGTTCTGGTCGTGGCACTCGCGGTTGCCTCGGCAATCCTTGGCCTGCGCACCATCAGGGAATCGCGTGACCCGGATGCGACCGGCCTCGACTGGGCGGGCGCCGGCACGTTCACCGTCGCGCTGGCCTCTCTGACCTATGGCGTGTTGCAGGCGCCGCAGAGCGGCTGGGCCGATCCTCTTGTGGTAACGCTTCTCGGCGTGGCCGTCCTTTGCTTTGGGCTGTTCGTCGTCGTCGAGCGGCACGTGCGCCGGCCGATGCTCGATCTCACCCTGTTTCGCTATCCGCGCTTCGTCGGCGTGCAGTTCCTGGCGGCGGCGCCCGCCTACGGCTTCGTCGTCCTGCTCGTGCTTTTGCCGATCCGCTTCATCGGCATCGAGGGGATGAGTGAAATCAAGGCCGGCCAATTGATGATCTGCCTCTCCGGACCGTTGCTGGTCCTGCCCTTGCTCGCAGGCCAACTGGCGCGCTGGATCGCTCCAGCCACGATCTGCGGCGTCGGCCTGCTCGTCGCGGCGGCCGGTTTGGTCTGGCTGAGCCTGACGCCATCGATCGGCGTCGCGCTGGTCGCGCCGCTGATCCTGATCGGCGTTGGCATCGCCTTGCCCTGGGGATTGATGGACGGGCTCGCCGTCAGCGTCGTGCCGACCGAGCGGGCCGGCATGGCGGTCGGCATCTTCAACACCACCCGTGTCGCTTGCGAGGGTGTGGCACTGGCCATCGTCATGGCGACGCTGTCAGGCTTCACCGCCGCGCAACTCGCCGCTCGAGGCGCTGTGTCTTCCAGCGATGCGGGCTCCGCGGCGCAATTGCTGGTGACCGGCAATGTCGGCGAGACCGCGCAACATTTGCCGATGGCCGGCGCCACCGTTCTGGTCGAGGCCTATGAAACGGCGTTCGACAGGCTGCTGATCGTGCTGGCGGCAATCACCATTGTCACCGCCCTCGTCGTCTTTCTCGGCCTGCGTCGCGGATCGGCGGCGGAACACGAGGTCGTGCCGCTGCCGGCCTGCCAGGAAGGGTAGGCATCAGCCATTTGCAGGACAGCTGGATATCAATGCACCTAGTCCAGTCTGTGCATCAGATCGTCATCAAGCCAGCGGCCGAAGAAATAGGCCAGCTGCTTGTGCCACCACGGCCAGTCGTGGCTGACGTCGCCACCCCAATAATCGACCCAGGCGGGAATGGATTTGTCGCGCAGGATCTGTTCCAGCTGGCGCGTATCGACCAGCATGCGCTCCTCCCAGGCGCCCTGCCCGCAGCAGAAGATCAGCCTGAGCGCCTTCAGCCGCGCCAGCAGTTTCGGGTCGACGATCCCTGGCAGATAATCGAGCGGCGAGTTGTAGAAGATGTCCCCGTCGAGCGCCTTGCCGAAGAAATCACGCGCCGAATAGACCCCCGACAGCGAGATGACGCCGCTGGCGAGTTCGGGAAAACGGAAGACGAAGTTCGAGGAATGGTAGCCGCCCATCGAACAACCTGAGAACAGCGGCTTCAGCCGCCGTCCGCCATTGGCCTGCGCGGCGGTTTCCTGAAATACCGGCAGCGCCTCCTCGCGTAGGTAGCGGAAATAGGCCTCGTGGCGGGCGATACGGTGCGCGGCATCGACATGCCTGGCGAAGAAGGATTCCGAATCGATGCCGTCGACGGTGAACAGCTGGATGCGGCCGGTGTCGATGAATTCGGCGAGCGCCCCCACCCCACCGGAATCCTCGAACTGGTAGAACCGGCCCTGCGAGGTCGGGAACACCACGACAGGCCGGCCGGCATGGCCGTAGCGCTTGTACTCCATGTCGCGGCCGAGATTGGGGGCGAAAGCCTTGTGATAGGATATGTCCATGGGCCTCAAGCCTTTTCCGCGTGGATATAGGCCACCGCCTCGCGCAGCTCCGCCTGATCCTTCGAGCGCATCTGGTAGGCGTAATTCCCCATGGCGCGGCTGAAAACCTCTTCTATTGGCTGATGATGGACGATCTTGTCGCGGTGCGCGGCTAGCACGTCCGCATGGCTGTGCAAATAGTCGAGGTGGCGCTTGCGGCTGGCATAGGCGGTGAAATACTTGCCCTCATAAGGGCCGCCGGCGGCGTCCTTGACCACCATGTCCGCCCACGCCGCGTAGACATCGATGTCGAACGTATAGTTGATAGCGTCGGTCATCCATGCGCCGGGCGGGCGCATGTTGACCTCCAGCGCGATGATACGGTCATCCCTGGTCTCGAACAGCTCGATGTGGAAAAAGCGTTCGCGCACGCCGAATGCTTTCAGGATCTTGCGGCCGGCCTCCTCGACGACAGGCCTGATCCGGGGAAAGCAGGTGTAACTCATGTGGCGGTCCTTGTTGACCACATCCATGACGCTCTGGTCGTAGCGGTGGCTGGCCGCCAGCACCACCTCGCCGTCGCGGTTGACCAGCCCGTCATAGGTCACCACCAGCCCCTCGATGAACTGCTCCATGACGAAGGTCACATCCTCCGGCTTGTCCCGGAAGAACTGGTCGAGCTCTTTCGCATTGGAGATCTTGAACGTGTTCGAAGCGCCGGAGCCTGAGTCCGGTTTGACCACCACGGGATAGCCGACGCGGCGGATGAAGGTCATGGCGCCGGCCCGGTCGGAACATTTGCGCTGTGCGATCGTCTCGACGCCGCTCTTGCGGAAAAAGGCGCGCATACGGCTCTTGCGCTTCAGATTCTTCACGAAATCGAGCTTGGTGCCGTAGATGTTGAAGTCTGTGCGGATGTTGGCTTCCAGTTCCAGCCAGTGCTCGTTGAGCGATTCGAACCGGTCGATGCGACCCCATTTGTGGATGAAATGCCCTATCGCCCGGAACACCGGCTCATAGTCCTCCATGTCGGCTACGCGGTAATATTCCGAAAGCGCTGCCTTCAGCTTGCTGTCCAGAGCGTCAAAGGGTGCGTCGCCAATGCCGAGCACCGTCGCGCCGGCCTTCTTCAGCCGGTCGCAGAAATCGGCGCCATTAGCGGGAAAATGCGGCGAGAAGAACACGAAATTCATGGACAACCCCCCTGCCGGCGGCACCCCGCCACCGGTCAAGTCTGGCGCATTTGCAGCGCGCGGGGAAGAGCACCCACGATAGGGATAAAATTCGGCCCCGCTTGCCTCCAACAGGTCGCTCCTGTATGAGAGCGGCCATGAACACGCGCGCCACCACCGCTTCCCGTCGGACCGGCTTTGCCGGCGAGACCGTGCGCGCGCTTGCCTCGACCCTGCTTCTTCTCGGCCTTATCGGCGATCGCCGGGTTCGCTGAAGGAGCGCCCGGCGGTCGAACCGCCGCGCAAGCGCATGCTCCTTGGCAAATCATATCAAGCGAACGAAATTCTGGTAAAGGCGCCGCTTGGCACCACATCCGCCTGAAAGGTGGACCCGCCAGCCGCCGGGAGAAACGACGATGAACGCACGAGAAGACATCCGCGCCAGCGAGGCCGCTACCGGCAAGCAAGGTGGCCGGGGCATGCCGGACGCAGCCCGAAAATATCAGCCCTACCCTACCGTCGGCCTCACCGACCGGACCTGGCCCTCGAAGGTCATCGACAAGGCGCCTATCTGGTGCTCGGTCGACCTGCGCGACGGCAACCAGGCGCTGATCGATCCGATGGGCCACGAGCGCAAGGCGCGCATGTTCGGCCTGCTGCTCGACATGGGCTTCAAGGAGATCGAGATCGGCTTCCCGTCGGCTTCGCAGACCGATTTCGATTTCGCCCGCTGGTGCATCGAGGAAGGCAATGTGCCGGCCGATGTGTCGTTGCAGGTGCTGGTACAGTGCCGGCCCGAACTGATCAGCCGCACCTTCGAGGCGCTGAAGGGCGCCACCAACCCGATCGTGCATTTCTACAACTCGACCAGCGAGTTGCAGCGCCGTGTCGTCTTCGAGAAAGATGTCGGCGGCATCAAGCGCATCGCCACCGACGCCGCCAAGATGATCACCGAGATGGCGGCCAAGGCCGGCGGCGGCTATCGCTTCGAATATTCGCCGGAGAGCTTCACCGGCACCGAACTCGAGGTCGCGCTGGAGATTTGCAACGCCGTCACCGAGATCGTCAGGCCGACGCCTGACAACAAGCTGATCATCAACCTGCCGTCGACGGTCGAGATGTCGACGCCCAACATCTATGCCGACCGCATCGAGTGGATGTGTCGCAATCTCGACAACCGCGAAAACCTGATCATCTCGCTACATCCGCACAATGACCGCGGCACCGGCATCGCCACGACCGAACTCGGCCTGATGGCCGGCGCCGATCGCGTCGAAGGCACGCTGTTCGGCAATGGCGAGCGCACCGGCAATGTCGACATCGTCACGCTGGCGCTCAACATGTACACGCAAGGCGTCGATCCCGGCATCGACTGCTCCGACATCAACCGGATGAAGGACGTCTACGAATATTCGAACCAGCTGAAGATTCCCGAGCGCCATCCCTATGTCGGCGAGCTCGTCTACACCGCCTTTTCCGGCTCGCACCAGGACGCCATCAACAAGGGCATGAAGGCCTTGAAGAAGGCCAACACGCCGCATTGGGAAGTGCCGTACCTGCCGATCGATCCCGCCGATGTCGGCCGCAGCTATGAGGCCATCATCCGCATCAACTCGCAGTCGGGCAAGGGCGGCATCGCCTATGTGCTGCAGGCCGATTACGGCCTTAATTTGCCGCGCAACCTGCAGATCGAGTTCAGCCAGGCGATCCAGGCGATCACCGACGCCGAAGGCAAGGAAGTGCCGGCAAAGCGTATTCATGACCGCTTCCTCGAAACCTATGTCGACCAGCCGGGCGCCCGGCTGAAATTCCTCGACCACCACACCTATCCGGATACCGAGGTGAAGGGCCGGCGCGTGGTCGAGGCGGTCATCCTCGACAATGGCAAGCAAATGACGATATCGGGCACCGGGACCGGCCCGATCGACGGCTTCGTCGATGCGCTGTCGCGCCATGTCGGCGTCGAGATGTCGGTGCTCGATTATTCCGAGCATTCGATGCAGCGCGGCTCGAATGCGTCGGCAATCTCCTATGTCGAGATGGAATATCCCGGCGGCAAGCTGTTCGGCGCCGGCATCAACACCAACATCGTCGCCGCTTCGCTGGAAGCGGTGACGTCGGCGGCCAACCGTATCGTCGGCCGCAAGGCGCGATAGCATCGGCGGTCGGCGGCGCGGGAGGCAGGAGCAGCTCCCCTCGCGCCGCCATTTTTTCAAGCCCGCACAAGGCTTTGGCCTCGACTGGCCTCCCACGACCATCCCGTGACCGACACCGGCCCGGACGTTAACCACCGGAAAAATATCCGGTGAGGTACGCGATCGCATAATGCGTGTATACTTGTATGGCGGTGCGGGCATTATATGATCCGTGCCTTAACCTGTGCCGACTTCGAGAGGATCGACACTTGCAGCATGCCACGCCTGCCGCCCCCGCAGTGCGCGAAACATTGGAGCGACTGCTTGCCAGCGAAACGTTCGGAAGATCCGAACGGGCACGCAAGCTGCTGCGCTATCTTGTCGAGCGCGAACAGGCAGGCGAAGCCGATAGGCTCAAGGGCTTTTCCATCGCCATGGATGTCTTTGGCAAGGATGGCGATTTCGATCCTTCCACCGACGCGGTGGTGCGGGTTCAGGCCGGCCGGCTGCGCGACTTGCTGCAGCAGTATTTTGCCAATGAAGGTGTTGCCGAGCCTGTCCGCATAGCCATTCCGCGCGGCGGCTATGTCCCGGCCTATGAGCTCAATGCAATCCGCTTGCCGGAGACGTCCCAGTCCGCCATCCAGAACGGAGCGGCGGCGGCGGCTCCATCGGCGCAACGCGACACTGCCGAAAGTGCCATTCCGGCCGCTGCCTTGCCGGCACCGATGGTCGCGCCGGAGCCGTCGGTGGCACGTCACCTTAGATTTTTCTGGATGGCGATCGCCGTTGTCATCGCCATGCTTGGCGTTTTGATCCTGCGTCAGGGCAGCGGTGCGCTGCTGGCAGGCGGCGACCTTGCGGCCACGCTCGAGACCGCGGGCCTGACCGGCAGCGTCGCGTCGTCCAGCGAGGACTTGCCGCTCGTCTACATCGCCGTCAAGGCCAGCGGCACGGATGCCAGCCGTGTCGCCGCAACGCTGCGCGCCGGCCTGAGCGGCTTCGATACGATCGACTTCATCGGTCGCGACACGGTCGACACGACCGATCCGGTCACCAATGCCACGAGCTTCATCTTCGACATTCTGCCTGGACCGGATACGGGTGACATCACGATCGAACTGCAGAGCGTGGCGACCGGACGGGTGCTTTTGTCGCGCAACCTGACCGCCGCCGACAGCGCACCGACCGCGGTCGAGAGCCGTATAGCCGGCATCTTGACGTCCGCTCTTCCCGATTCCGGCACGATCTACAGCTATCTCGAACAGAGCGGCATACAAGCCGGCCTGACGCAGTGCCTGTTGTTCAACGGCAAATACTATCTCGACCAGAACGCCAGGACCCACGAGGCCGCCTATCGCTGCCTCGAAAACCTCGCCGAAAACGGCGCCAAATCGTCGCTGGTTTATTCCGAGCTCGCTTCGTTGCAGCTCGAGGCCGTGAACGACCACTACGCCTACCCGCCGGATGCGACGATCGACAAGGCGCTTACATTTGCCCACCGCGCCGTGCAGATGGGACCGACCAGCCCCAACGCGCATCGCGCCTATGGCTACATCTATTCGCGACTTGGCAATGCCGACGAGGCGCTGCGCTGGATGCGCAAGGCCTACGATCTTAACCACTATGATATAGCCATGGCTGCCGCCTACGGCTACGGACTGATTTTCGCCGGCCGGTATGCCGAGGGGACGCCGATCCTGGCCCATGCCGTGGACGCCTCCAGCGGTCATCCGACATGGTGGGATTTTGGACTTTTCGCCGGCGAACTCATGCTGGGCGACACGAACAAGGCGGCGATCGCCAGTTCCTCTTTGAGAACAACCGCAACGAAATCGCACTATCTTGCCGCCCGGCTGATCGGCGCCAAGATCGCCGGTCAGGACAATCTGGCGCGCAAGCTGCTCGACGAGCTGAACGCCAAATTTCCGAAATTCGCCGCCAATCCGCGCGCCACCTTCGTTGACCGAAAATATCCGGCCGATCTGACCGAGCGCTTGGTCGGCGCGTTACGCGCCGCCGGACTCGGCAGCGCTGGCTAACGCCAAGCGATATCCACGGCTTGTCCCGCTGACCATTGTCGATTTCGTACGCACCGATCACCGAATATCGGTCAGCTGGCGAGTTCTGTCGTCAACCGTACAAATCGCGAAAATTTTACTGGCCATCGCGCAGGACGAGGCGCAATCCAGCCACAATTGACCGTGGTCTCGCGTTTCTCATAGCCCTGCAACAAGTCCCCAGCTTCATGATTTCATCGCTTCATGCCACCGAACAAGGTGCCGGTTCGAAGACCATCGTTCTACTGCATGGTTTCGGCGGCTGCCACGATATTTGGCACGAAGTGGTCCCGTCGCTGTCGCCTGCCGCTCGCACACTCGCTTATGACTTGCCGGGGCACGGGCAGTCGCTCGATTTCCCCGGCGCCGGCCCGGCCAAGGTGGCGGCAAGGGCCGTCCTGGCCGATCTCACCGCGCGACCTCTGAAGCGCGTTCATCTGGTGGGCCACTCGATGGGCGGCGCGGTGGCGGCGTTGATGGCGCTGGCCGAGCCCCAGAAGGTGGCGTCGCTGACGCTTCTGGCGCCTGGCGGCTTCGGCGCGGAGATCAACGGTCCGCTGTTGCGCCGCTTTGCCGCCGCAAGGCGCCCACCCGACATCCGGGCGTGCCTCGTCGCGATGTCGGGACCACTGACGCGGCCCATCGATCACACCGTGGACGCCCTTGGGGACATGCGCGAGCGACCCGGCCAAGTGGAGAAACTCATCGAGATTGCTGCCGCCATGACCAGCGACGACCGGCAGGGCGTCATCCCGCGCGACCGGTTGGAAACGCTGGCCATGCCGGTGATGGTGGTATGGGGCAGCGACGACTCTGTGCTGCCCTTTACCCACACGGATAATCTGCCCGCGCAATTTCACGTGCACCACGTGCTGGGAGCTGGCCATATGCTGATCGAGGAGGCGCCCGATCTGGTCGCCACGATCATCCAGCGCAACATGAACCGCCACGCCAGGCCCTTGCGCCCGAAACTCGCCGCGACCGGTTGACACGTCCCGCGCGACCGCGCCCGGACGCCTCCCCCGCCTTGATCTCGCCAGTGCATTTTGCCGGCGGCTGTGTTAACTGCATGTTAACCAAACCCGCGAGGCCGACGCCGATGAAGGACGCAGGCGAGAAGATCGATCCATCAAGCAAACTGTCCGACGCCATCCGTGACGTGAAGAACGCCTTCGCTGACCGCGACGATGTCGTCGTCGACATGCGCGAGGCGCACCGCATGCGCCTCGACCTCCTGGCCGCGGACCTCGCACCCGTCTTTGCCGACGTTCCGGCCGACATGGACAATTTCGACTTTGTCGTCTCCTCCGGGCTACAGCCGCGCCTGTGGATCGACGCCGTCAGCCATGTCGCGATGGGGCGCGACCGCCGCACCTACCGCTTCCTCAAGGACACACGCGTTGGCCGGGTCGTGCTTGCCGAATCGACCGAGATGAAACCTGTCGCCGATTCCGTGACGCGTTATGTCGCCGAGCGCATCGTCGAACGCCAGAGGATGATGGAGGGTGGCGTCGAGCCGGCGGTCGCCGGCATGAGACGCGCCAAGGTCGCGGAAGCCGAGCCGCCGCTGCGAGCGTCGACGCAAGGCAGGGGCTGGTCGGCCTTCCTGTCCGGCCTTGGGCTGATCGCCGCCGGCGGACTGGTTGGTCTCGCGGTGTCGGCTGCGCTGTTCTGGGACCGCCTCGCGGCCATGGTTCTCAACTGGCGGCCATAGCCGCGTCGGCCTCGACACCGAGCTCCAGGGTCTGCAGATCGGCAGGCGGTAGGGACGGCCCGGTCAAGCCGCGCCGCGTCAGGTGGATACGCCAGTTTCCCTTTTCGCCGTCGATCTCGAACAGATTGTACTGCGCGGCGGGATGTTTGCCGCCTGGCGCCTGGCCGGCGGCG
Source organism: Mesorhizobium sp. B2-3-13 (assembly GCF_006442195.1). Lineage (NCBI taxonomy): Bacteria > Pseudomonadati > Pseudomonadota > Alphaproteobacteria > Hyphomicrobiales > Phyllobacteriaceae > Mesorhizobium > Mesorhizobium sp. B2-3-13. The sequence continues at coordinate 16,245 of NZ_VFVQ01000006.1, read as the reverse complement.
GCGACGCCGACGAACGGGACCTTCGCACCGCGGAGTCCAATCTGGAACAGCGACGGCAGATGTGAATGGCCGTGCAGCACAAGCTCCGCGCCGTGACGGCGGATGATCTTGTGAAAGCGGGCTATGCCGAACAGCCGCTTGTGCTGGGAGACCGCGCCCCGCACCGGGGGGTGATGGATCATGATGGCGCGGAACAGCCCCTGCTTTGCCGTGCTCTCGAGGATCTTGCCGAGCCGAGCCGCCTGCTCCTCCATGAAGAAACCATTGGCCATGAAAGGCGCCGTGGCGCGCGCCGTCGAGACGCCGATCAGCGCGACGTTGCCGCGCACGCGCAGATAGGGGAAGGCATTGCGGTCGACCGGCGTGTTGACACCGTCGCCGCTCATCCACGCCGCCCATGACCGGCAGATCTTGTCGAAGGCACCGGGCACATAGGCATCATGGTTTCCCGGCACGACCGAAACATCATGCGGCGGCCCCAGCGTCTCGAGCCAGTGTTTGGCCATCTCGATCTCGCCGTCGAGCGCCAGGTTGACGAGGTCGCCGGTGACGGCGAGATGGTCCGGGTTTTGCGCCTTGATGTCAGTGACGATGGCGTCGATGACGGCATCGTGCATGTGGCGGCGGCGATTGCGCTGCCAGTTGACGTAGCCGAGCACGCGCTTGGACGCGAGATCGCGATAGGATACATCGGGGAGCGGCCCCAGATGGACATCGGAAATATGCGCGAGCCTGAACATTCCTCCTTCATAGGCGACGTGCACGCGGCTTTCCACCCACGGTTTCGCTACTGATGGCGAGCGACGAGGAGGCTCCGTTCCGCCAGACCGGCTGGGCGGGTTCGAGGGCCCGGCTGTTCCATCTCTCTTTCGTGCTGCGGCGGCCGATGACGCTCGGTGTGCGCGGCCTGATCCACGATGCCGCCACCAAGTCCGTCTTCCTCATCCGCCATACCTATGTGCCCGGTTGGCAGCTTCCCGGCGGCGGCGTCGAGGTCGGCGAGACTCTGGCCGAGGCGCTGGCGCGCGAACTTTACGAGGAAGGCAACATCCAGATCACGGACGCGCCGATTCTCAAATCGATGCATTTCAACCGCCGTGCCAGCCGGCGCGACCATGTCGGCTTCTACCTCGTCGAGCATTTCAGCCACACCGCACCGAAACTGCCCGACCATGAAATCGCAGAGGCCGGCTTCTTCCCGCTCGATCGCTTGCCGGAAGGCACGACGCCGGCAACGCTGCGGCGGATCGCTGAGGTTTTTAGGGGCGAGCCGGCATCGGCTTACTGGTAGGTCAGGCTGCAGCCTTCCTGAACCGCCCCCGATCATGCCGCGCACCATAGTCGAGCGCCGGCCCGACCGGTATGATCCGGGTCGGATTGATGATCGCGTGGCTGCCGTAATAATGCGCCTTGATGTGGTGCAGGTTCACCGTCTCGGCGACACGAGGCACCTGATAGAGGTCGCGCAGATAGTTCGACAGGTTCGGATAGTCGGCGATGCGGCGCAGGTTGCACTTGAAATGGCCGACATAGACCGGGTCGAAGCGCACCAGAGTGGTGAACAGCCGCCAGTCGGCCTCAGTAATGCGGTCACCAACCAGATAACGTTGCCTGGAAAGGCGATCTTCCAGCGCATCGAGCGTCGAAAACAGCTCGCCGAACGCCTCCTCATAGGCCGTTTGCGTGGTGGCGAAACCGGCGCGATAGACGCCATTGTTGATGGCGGGATAAACCAGCGCGTTGATTGCGTCGATCTCGCCACGCAAGGCTTCCGGGTAGAAATCGAGGCTGGCATCACCCCATTCGTCGAAGGCCGAATTGAGCATCCGAATGATCTCGGAGGATTCGTTGGAGACGATAGTCTGTTCCTTTTTGTCCCATAGCACCGGCACCGTCACCCGGCCCGAATAGGCCGGATCGGCCCTGGTGTAGATCTGGTGCAGGAAGTCGAGGCCGTAGAGCGTGTCCCCTGTCGCGCCGTCCTCGGCCAGGAACGTCCAACCATCAGCACCCATGAAATGGTGCACCACCGATACCGAAATAATGGCGTTCAGCTTCTTCAGCGCGCGAAAGATCAGCGTCCGGTGCGCCCAGGGACAGGCGAGCGAGACATAGAGGTGATAGCGGCCGGGCTCCGCCCTGAAGCCGCGGCTGCAGCCTTCGACCGGTGTGCCGTCGCGCGTGATCCAGTCGCGCCACTGCGACTGCGCCCGCACGAACTTGCCGCCACTGTTTTTCGTGTCGTACCAACGGTCCTGCCATTTGCCATCGACGAGCAATCCCATGAATTGTCCTTTCGCGTTTCCCGTCATGTAAGGCGCGATGCGGCAAGGCGGAAATCATCCAGGGCTGAACAGATCGTCAATCGGTAGGACCAGCGAAGCCGTCGATTGCGGCGGGCGAAAATTGATGCTAGCGGACACTCCGCATGTTCGACTTTGCCTTGATCCGGTTTGACCGACGACGAAAGGGCGCCCGCGCTTGATGAAGCGCTGACTGGCGAACGCTGCCGTTTGCAGCAACCTTTCCTCCTCTACCGGAACGCAACGACCATGAGCCTTGCCGACGTGAAGTACCTGCCGGAAACTCCGGCGCACGATCCTGAAATCGAAGCCATCAACGACGAGGCCTTCGGCCCCGGCCGTTTCGTGCTGGCCGCCTACAAGATCCGCGAGGCCGGCGGCCACGAGCGCGCGCTGTCCTTTGTCGCGGTCGACGGCGACCTCGTCGTCGCCTCGGTGCGTATGACGCGCATTGCGGCCGGTGCCGGCCGGGCGCTGATGCTCGGGCCGCTCGCGGTGCGGCCCGCCTTCAAGAATCTCGGCATCGGCCGCCGGCTGGTGAAAATCGCGCTGGAAGCGGCCGCCAAGGCCGGTGCGCCCGCCGTGATGCTGGTCGGCGACGAGCCCTATTACGGGCCGCTCGGCTTCAAGCGCATTCCACGCGGCCAGATCTCGATGCCGAGGCCTGTCGACCTCGACCGCCTTTTGTCGCACGAGATCACGCCGGGCGCGGTTGCCAGGCTCATGGGCGAGGTCGGTCACGCCAGCCAGGCCAGGGTCGCCGAGCACGCCTAGGGCAGCTTCAGGAAGGTGAACGGGTTCCGCAGTTCGCCGTTTCTGCAAGACGGCGAACTGCTCCATCTTGACCTTGTCGGTCGATCCGGGCCTGATCCGTCCCTGTTTTCATAGAAAAGCCCATACTCACAGGAAGGATGACGCCATGACCCCCAACGGCCAGATCGCGATCGTGACCGGAGGCGGCTCCGGCCTCGGCGAGGCGACCGCTCGCGCGCTTGCCGCCAAAGGGGCCCGCGTCGCCATCCTCGATGTCGGCATCGAGCGCGCGGCCAAGGTTGCTGCCGAGATCGGCGGCATCGCCGTCCAGTGCGATGTTGCAAGTGCCGACAATGGCGCCGCCGCCCTCGCCGATGTCGCCGCCAGGCTGGGCGAGCCGCGCATTCTGGTCAATTGCGCCGGCATCGCCATCGGGGTGAAGACGATCGGCAAGGATGGACCCCATCCGCTTGACCAGTACCGCAAGGTTATCGAGGTCAATCTGATCGGCACCTTCAATATGATCCGCCTGGTTGCCGACCGCGCCGCGAAACTCGAGCCGCTGCAGGGCGGCGAGCGCGGCGTCATCGTCAACACCGCCTCGGTCGCCGCCTATGACGGGCAGATCGGCCAGGCGGCCTATTCCGCCTCCAAGGGCGGCGTGGTCGGCATGACGCTGCCGGTGGCGCGTGATCTCGCCCGTTCCGGCATCCGGGTCTGCACCATCGCGCCCGGCATCTTCAAGACGCCGATGATGGCCGGCATGCCGCAGGACGTGCAGGATTCGCTGGGCGCCGCCGTGCCCTTCCCGTCCCGCCTTGGCGAACCATCCGAATATGCCGCGCTTGCGCTGCACATTGTCGAAAACCAGATGCTGAACGGCGAGACCATCCGTCTCGACGGCGCCATCCGCATGGCGCCGAAATAGAGCGTGCGCCCAACGGCGCGAAATGCGGCGGGTGCCTCACCTTGCCAAGTTCGGCACGTCGGCCGATAAGTGGAATAGGAAAATCAACTTAGCAGGACGAGAACCTTGGGCGACCGGAAGAAGGATGTGATCCGCGAGACCGACGCCGAGGCGATCCGGTTGGCGAAAACGCTTCTGCGCAGCGCCCGCTTCGGCGCCCTGGCGGTGCTGGAACCAAGGACCGGATCGCCACTGGCGAGCCGGGTCGGCATCGCCACCGACATCGACGGCGCACCGCTTGTCCTGGTGTCGATGCTCGCGGCGCACACGTCAGCGCTGCTTGCCGATCCGCGCTGTTCCCTGCTGCTCGGCGAGCCCGGCAAAGGCGATCCGCTGGCGCATCCGCGGCTGACGCTGGCCTGCCAGGCATCGCGGCTGGAGCGCGGCTCGCAGGCGCATGCCCGTGCCGAGCGCCGCTATCTCAACCGCAATCCCAAGGCGAGCCTCTATGTCGGGCTCGGCGACTTTTCGATCTTTCGCCTTGAGCCGCAACACGCCAGCCTCAACGGCGGCTTCGGCAAGGCCTATCAGCTCGAACGGCTCGACCTTCTCACCATTGGGCCCATCATCGAGGAACTCGCCGGAAGCGAACAATCGGCCGTCGAGCACATGAATGCGGACCATCTCGACGCTATCGCCGTCTATGCCCGTCATTTCGCCAAGGCACCCGGCGGCGGCTGGACCATTGCCGGTTTGGACGCCGAAGGCATCGATCTGGTGTCGGGGGACAATACTTGCCGGGTATTTTTTCCACAACCTTTGATAACGGTGTCGGAACTGCGTCCCGTTCTGGTTGCCATGGCCAGGGCCGGCAGGGCCGCATCGGAGGTATAAGACGCGACTAAATTGCATTTGATCAAAAGCAACGCTTGAGATTTGAAAGAAATGTTCTAGGCTTGGATGTGGTGCTGACTCGTCGGCACCTTCACAAGTGAATTTATGGATTCAGGCACCATTGCCCCCATGGCGCCTCGATGAGCAAACAGCATGGGGCATCAATGGTCTCGACAAAGCTAATCGCCAACGCCGAATCGGCTGCCGAATTTCTGATGCTGATGGGCAACGAAAAACGGCTGTTGATCATGAGCTATCTGATCGACGGTGAAATGTCGGTCGGCGCCATCGCCGAAAAGGTGATGCTCAGCCAATCCGCTCTCTCGCAGCACCTGGCCAAGTTGCGGGCGCTCGACATCGTGGACACCCGGCGCGATCGTCAGATGATCTACTATTCCTGCAAATCCGATGCGGTGCGCGAACTGCTCACCATGCTGGATGGCATTTTCGGCAGCGGCAAGGAAGATCTGTCCCAGATGGCGCAGAGGTTGCGCCGCGCCGGGACTTGACCGCACGCTGCCGCGGCCGCTTACCTCGCTGACGATCTCCGGAGCGTGGCTCGTGTGTCTTTCCCGGCACACGAGCCACGCTCTTTATTGTTGAGCGGGACATGATTGTTGAGCGGGACATGGACCCAATACGCATTGACGATCCACGCGACCCGCGTGTCGCTGCCTATCTCGATATCCGCGAGCGCGATCTGGCGGGCCGGCAAGGCCGTTTCGTCGCCGAAGGCAAGGTGGTGCTCGACCTGCTTTTGTCGTCGCGCCGCTTCAGCGCCGAATCCATCCTGATCCTGGAAAACAGGCTTGGCGGCCTGGAGGACATGCTGCGCAAGGCACAAGCGGACCTGCCGGTCTACGTCGTCGCCGGTGCGGTGATGGACGCGATTGCCGGATTCCATATGCATCGCGGCATCCTGGCCATCGGCCGCAAGGAAGCACCGCACCCGGCCGCCTCATTGCTGGATGCCTTGCCCGCCCAAGCTCTGGTCGTCGTGCTTGTCGGCATCGCCAACCATGACAATATGGGTTCGATCTTCCGCAATGCCGCCGCTTTCGGCGCCGACGCGGTGCTGATGGACACGACATGCTGCGACCCGCTGTACCGCAAGGCGATCCGGGTTTCGGTCGGCGCCGCGCTCAAGATCCCTTTCGCGTCCTTCACCGACACGGCGGAATTCACGGCGGGTCTCGATCGGCGGGGCTATGACCAGTTCGCACTGTCACCGCGCGGCCGGATCGACATTCGGGAGGCACCGCGCGGCGAGCGGCTGGCGCTCTACCTCGGCACCGAGGGTGAAGGCCTGCCCGAAAGCCTGCTTTCCCGCTTGCAAACGGTACGGATCACCATGTCGAAAGGCTTCGACAGCTTGAACGTCGCTGCCGCCTCGGCCATTGCCCTGCATCATTTCTCGCACTGACGATGATTTGAGTGCGATGAAGGCGGCTAGCCCGCACCGCGTCAGTCGGCTTCTGCTTTCTGCAAGGCGCGCACGCGGTCGGCGAGGCTGCGGTCATGGCCGGCGGAGCGGTTTTCCTGCGGTGCCGCCAGCGCCTTGGCGATCTGCGAATCAGGGCCCTCGAGCTTGGCAGTCAGATGGACGACCTCCGCAGCCAGTTCGTTCATCTGCTCACGCAGCGCGGCGCCATTGCCATTCGTCAAGCCCAACGATGCCGCGGCGCCGAGGTCCGCCTTCAGGCGCTTGTTCTCACGCGCCAGCGCCATAAGCCTGGCCTCCAGCCGCTCGCGGTCGCCGTCGAGCCTGGCAATCGCCCGGTCCACGTCGTCGCGCTTGCCGGCCTCGTCGTGCCGACCCGCTTCATCGGGCTTGCCGACCAGCCGCAAGGCCGATGCGCCGTCCTCGGCTTTCGCTTTTTCCCGCAACCGCGCCAACTCCTTTTCGCGCCGATCAAGCTTGTCCTCACGGTCGGCGAGCGTTGCGAGCAGCCGCTCGACCTTCTTGTCGAGTTCGGCGGCCCTTCTCCTCTCGGCCTTCAGGCCGTCGCGTGCGGCCTTGCTTTCGGCCGCGATCTCCTGGCTGCGCCGGTCCGCTTCCTTGCGCTGGCCGCGCAGCAGCGAGATGTCGCTGGCGAGCTTCTGCAATTCGGATTCGCGGGCCACGAGCTCGATCTGGCGGCTGCTGGAGGCAAAACTGGCATCGTCATACATGTGCTCCAGCTTCTCGATATCGAGCGCCCGCCTTTCCAGTTTTCGTTCGGTTTCCTTGAGCCGCTCCGAAAGCTGATGCAGTTCTTCTTCGCGCTGCCGCAACGCTTCGCTCTTGGCGCCGAGTTCGGCGAGCGCATGGTTCTTGTCCGTGCGCTCGACCGCCAGCCCCTTCAGCGCCTCGTGGCCGCGGTTGATCTCGACGAGTTGTTCGGCCACTTTCTCGCGCAACGTCTTGACGTTGATTTCAAGTCGGCGCGTCGACATGGCGTACTCGGCCCGGATCCGGTCCTTGTCGGCTTGGATTTCAGCTCGCGTCAGCGGGATGGAGGCTTCGATGCGCCTGCGGGTCAGGGCGACGGCACGCCGCCAGACGGCCGGAGCCACCATCAGCGCCAGAAAGCCGGCACAGAGAAAGCCAAGGGCAAAGAACAGGACCGACTGAACCAAAGGACTACCCGTTATCGACGACAACTTGGAAGGCTGGACTGTGCCATCTTGGCATGGCGGAAATCCGGCACCGCGGCAAGGGCTTGCCGCGGCTCATTCGGGTCGTGGCTCGGGAATCCGGTCGAACGGTCCACGTCTTCATCATCGGACAGATCAGAACGGGTTCCAGGTCGCCCGCTCGGTCAGTTTCAAGTAGCCGAGATTGACGCCGAGCCGGGCGCCGACGCCGGTACGGATCGGCACCAGCAGCACATTGTTGTTCTTCAGCACGTTGAAGCCGACACCCGCCACCACATAGGCCGAACCGGCGACGCCGCCATAGCGATTGTAGAGATTGCCGACATCGTCGAGATTGTAGACTAGCATCATCACGCGTGACCCCTCGCCGCCGAAATCCCAGCCCAGCGACGGGCCTTGCCAGAACACTTTGTGATCGCCGGCATTCTTGGTGTAGAGCGTGCCTTCGCCATAGGTCAGGCCGCCGATCAGCGCACCGGATCCCTCCTCGCCGAGCAGATAGCCGTTAGGCAAACCGTAGGAGGCGAAAATCTTCTCCACGACCGTGGCCAACCCGCCCGACGTCGCGCCGAAGAACTTGTGGCCGGAATCGACAATCTCCTGAGCGGTGTACTCCTGGGCCCGCAAGGGCGATGTCGTGAAGACGAGAACGCCCATGAGCGTGAACGCCATTGAGAGGGCACGGAGAAAACTCCGGTCATACAATCGGGAAAACATGCTTCCAATCTCCGTCATGAAGCACTTTCGCCGACGCCTCGCATCCGTACGGCTCTTTAGGCGGCCGTTAAGGATGACTGTTAGGGGCAAACTATGCCGTAATCCTTTTTCAACCATTAAACTCCCACATGAAGATGGCGGTTCGAAGGCTGTTTGGCCGCTCAAGGGGACACGCAGCCTGCGTGAATGCGCCATATGCCATGACGACAATTTGGATTTGTTGCTGCATGCGCGGGCGCTGTGTATTCAGAAAGCCTTGGGTTGAAGCGTGATTCGTGTGGGCAGGCGCGAAGATCGATCGCTCGGCCACGAACTGGAAGATTTTGCAGGGATTTCGCCGATGGCCGAACTGTTCACCCTTTCCGCTCCCGATCTGGCGGCGCTTTTGTGCAGCCGCGTCTGCCACGACATCATCTCGCCGGTCGGCGCGATCAATAACGGGCTTGAACTGCTCGACGAGGGCGGCGCCGACGAAGACGCCATGCGGCTCATCCGCCAGAGTGCAAAGAACGCCTCGGCTCGCTTGCAGTTCGCCCGGATCGCCTTCGGCGCCGCCGGTTCGGCGGGCATGATGATCGATACCGGAGATGCCGAGGCCGTCGCCATTGCCTTCCTCAAGAACGAAAAGCCCGAATTGGTCTGGAACGGAATCCGCGCGCTGCTGCCCAAGAACAAGGTCAAGCTGCTGCTCAACCTGCTCCTGGTCGCCAATGCCGCCATTCCGCGCGGCGGCAAGCTGGTGGTGACGCTCGAAAATCTCGAAACCGAGCCGCGTTTTTCGCTTTCGGCAAGCGGGCCGATGCTGCGTGTGCCGCCGAAATTCCTCGAACTGCATTCCGGTCACAAGCCGGAGGAGCCGATCGACGCTCATTCGGTGCAGCCCTATTACACGCTGCTGCTGGCCCGCGAGGCCAACATGACGATTTCGATCCATGCAACGGCTGAAGAAATAGTCCTTTCGGTGGTCTGAAATCGGCGCGGCAGCGCGACCGAACAAAGTTTTTCAATGTGAAATATTTTATTGATACGGCAATCGGGCGCGATGATCTTTGACACGCCGGCAACGTCGAAGCATCCGCAAGGAAAAATTAGCTAACGCATCTTTGCAAAAATTTTACCTAACGGCTTTTCAGCTTCTTTACCAGATCGGTCTAGGCTACGCCGCAGATGCCCCGCACGACCGGATTGTCCAAGGGCAAAGAGGACCCGGAAATGAAACGCTGCATGTTCGTCGACGATTCAAGCGTCATCAGGAAGGTTGCAAAACGCATCCTGGGCGGTTCCGACATGATGGTCATCGAGGCAGCCAGCGGGCTTGACGCACTGGAGATGTGCGCCGCCGACATGCCCGACATCATAGTCATCGATGGCGCCCTGCCGGACGTGCAGGCGATCGACCTCATCCGGCGCCTGCGCGCGATGGAAAGCCCGATCAAGCCGCAGATCCTGATCTCACTGGTCGAGCTCGATATCGCGTCGATCATGCGGGCCAAGCGCGCCGGCGCCCAGGGCTATCTGTTGAAGCCCTTTAATCGCCCGCAACTGCTCGAACGCTTTCGTGCTTTGAAGATCGCGGCCTGATCGGAAGCTACGCCAGGCAAACCGCGTGGCGGTCCGCCGCCTCGCGGTGCAAAAACAAATAATTATCAGTCCACAATGCAAAAACCCCCGAAGGTTGCGTCCAACTTTCGGGGGTCAGTTCACATGGCCAGGTTTTTTAAGAAACGCTCTGCCGGTCGCGCTCAGGCGCTGACGCGGATGTCTTCCGGTTCGCGCAGCACATAGCCGCGGCCCCAGACGGTCTCGATGTAGTTCTGGCCACCGGACGCGGCGTCGAGCTTCTTGCGCAGCTTGCAGATGAAGACGTCGATGATCTTCAGTTCCGGCTCGTCCATGCCGCCATAGAGGTGGTTGAGGAACATTTCCTTGGTGAGGGTAGTGCCCTTGCGCAGCGAGAGCAGCTCCAGCATCTGGTATTCCTTGCCGGTGAGGTGCACGCGCTGGCCACCGACCTCGACGGTCTTGGCGTCGAGGTTGACGACCAGATCGCCCGTGGTGATGACCGACTGGGCGTGCCCCTTGGAGCGGCGCACGATGGCGTGAATGCGCGCCACCAGCTCGTCCTTGTGGAACGGCTTGGTCATGTAGTCGTCAGCGCCGAAACCGAGGCCCCGTACCTTGTCCTCGATGCCGGCCATGCCGGAGAGGATCAGGATGGGCGTCTTTACCTTGGAAAGGCGAAGCGTTCTCAAGACCTCGTAGCCAGACATGTCTGGCAGGTTGAGGTCGAGAAGGATGATGTCGTAGTCGTAGAGCTTGCCCAGATCGACACCCTCTTCGCCGAGGTCTGTCGTATAGACGTTGAAACTTTCCGATTTCAGCATCAACTCGATGCTTTGTGCGGTTGCACTGTCATCTTCTATCAGCAGAACACGCATTTCATTCCCCTTTTCTGCCGCCGGACCATTTCACGACCCGTCCTGCCCCGGAGCAGTGGTTGCCTGGTATAGAGGCTGCCATCGAATGGTTAACAAAACCTAATTTCCCGTCCAATACGGTATCAGATTTTTTAACCCCTTTCTACACCCTCTTGAATCTAATAACGAATCACAGACCAAAATTCCTAATGCGACACATTAATAACCTGGACTAAGTGACTCCAGGGACTCATCGACGCGGCTTCGCTTCGGCGGCCGGAATTTTTACCCGGCCTTAAGCCCTGACACGTATGATTAACAATGCCCGTAAACGAATGGTTACCGTCGGCAAAAAACTTTAGGGTTTTGTTTCCTATAGTGCGGGGAAAGCCGGTGGATACGGGCAGCGCTTGGGCCTTTTCAAGTGGTTTGGACGATATGTGCGGGTGTGCGTTTCCGGGAGTACCGAATCATGAAGTCACGTGAAAACCTCGTTCGGCTGAAACAGTTTCAAGTGAATGAGAAGCGTCGCCAGATGCTGCAACTCGACATGATGATCGCCGAGTTCGAGCGCATGGCCGTCGAACTGGAGCTTCAGATCACCGCCGAGGAAAAGAAAGCCGGCATCACAGATATCAATCATTTCGCCTATCCGACCTTCGCCAAGGCCGCGCGCCTGCGCCGCGACAATCTCAGGAACTCGCAAGGCGACCTCGCCCAGCAGCGAAGCGCCGCCGAATCATTACTCGGCGAAGCTGAAGCGGAGCTTTCCAAGGCTGAGATGCTGGAATCGCGCGATACCAAGATTCGCGAAGCCGAAACCGGTGGCCGCAGCGCCATGATCGGCTGAACCAGCCGACATCGGCGCTGTTTGGCGCGCGCACAAGCGCACATCCTGTCGGGCGACAGCCTGAATTCCGGCGCCGGCGGCCGCCACGAAAGCGCAGGTGGCACGCAAGACCTAGGCAGCCCAGTCCACCTCGTTTCCGGCGATCGCCCTTGCGCGGGCATCCTTGATATCGGGCGCATGCTGCTCCGCCCATGATCTGATCTGGGTAAGCAGTCCCGCCAGGTTGAGGCCGAGCTCGGTCAGTTCATATTCGACGCGCGGCGGAATGACCGGATAGACCTCTCGCCGCACCAGGCCATCACGCTCCAGCACACGCAAGGTCTGGGTCAGCATCTTGGGCGTGATGCCTTCGAGCTTGCGGGCAAGCACGCCATTGCGCTGCCGGCCGTTGCGCAGCGCGCAGACCACCAGGTAGACCCATTTGCTGGCCAGCATCTCCAAAACGGTATGCGACGGACATGTCCGCCGGAACGCGTCGTAGCCGAGGGGGGAGTCGCAATCAGTATCCATGAGGTGCCTATATATCAAAAAGGTACATACTGGACAATAGGCCCTTACTCTCCAAATGATAGTGGCGCTAATCAAGCAGGAGAGATTTCATGCGTGCCGTAACCCAGAATTCCGTTGGCGGGCCCGACGTTCTTGTCACCGCCGAATTGCCCGATCCCACACCGAAGGCCGGCGAGGTGCTGGTCCGCGTCAAGGCGGCCGGCATCAATCCGGTCGATGGCGCGGTGCGCGCGGGCAGCTATCCGCTGCTCGGCGAGCCACCCTTCATCCTTGGCTGGGATATTTCGGGGACGGTCGAGGCACTGGGCGCCGGCGTCACCAGCTTCAAGGTCGGCGACGAAGTGTTCGGCATGCCGCGCTTCCCCAAGCAGGCCGCGGCCTACGCCGAACTGGCGGCCGTGCCGGCCGATGAGATCGCGCTGAAGCCGACGCGGGCGGACCACATCCAGGCCGGCGCATTGCCGCTGGCCGGTCTCACCGCCTGGCAAGGTCTTGTCCGCCATGGCGGACTGAAATCAGGCCAGCGCGTGCTGGTGCACGCCGGAGCTGGCGGCGTTGGCCATCTGGCCGTGCAGATCGCCAAGGCGCGTGGTGCTTACGTCGTCGCCACGGCCAGCCCGGGCAAGCTCGACTTCGTACACAAGCTCGGCGCCGATGAGGTGATCGACTACACCAAGGGTGATTTCACCAGCCAGATCAGGGATATCGACCTGGTGCTGGAGCCGGTGGGCGGCGACCATGCCGATCGCTCGCTGAAGGTGCTGAAGCCCGGCGGCGTGCTGGTGTCATTGCTCGACGTCAGTGACGCCACCCGCCCCGACGCCAGTTCGCGCGATATCAGGGTCGAGCGCATGTCGGTCGTGCCCGACCGCGAGGGCCTGCTTGAGCTCGCCGGATTGATCGACGCGCAAAAGCTTGCGGTCCACGTGGCCAGGACTTTTCCGCTCGGCCGGGCGGGAGCCGCCCACGCCTTTCTCGCCACCAAGCCGATCGGCAAGGTAGCGCTGACGGTCTGAGCGGCGACGCCGAAAGCAAAAGGGCGCGGCATGCCGCGCCCTTCTATCGTGCTGAGACCGGCCTAGTGCCGGTATTGCTGGATGCGCGTGGTGCGCAGCCCGGCAAGGCCGTATTCGTCGATCGACGCTTGCCAGGACAGGAATTCCTCCGTGGTCAGCTTGTAGCGCTGGCATGCCTCTTCAAGGCTCAAAAGTCCGCCGCGCACCGCTGCAACCACTTCCGCCTTGCGCCGGATAACCCAGCGACGCGTGTTCGTCGGCGGCAGATCGGCAATCGTAAGAGGGCTGCCGTCAGGCCCGATAACGTATTTGACTCTAGGTCTAACCAGATCGGTCATCGTACTCTCTACAAAAAACTCAAGACCCAATCCCCGCCACGTTACCGCCACAGCTTTAAAAATTGCCTAAGCAGACCCTAATGACTAGGTAAGGATCGTGAACGCCGCGTTAGTCTTTTAGCGGGCATTTGAAATATCCGGCTGGAAACCCTGTTTTAGCCGGAAGGAATGTACCCACTCACAGCGTTCGCCATACGCCGCGGTCGTCCTGCAAGCTGGCGCCGCATGAAAGCTTGACCTATATTCTCGACATTGGCATTTGAGCTGCCGCAGAATGAAAGCACCATGAACAGTCTCGACCTTCCCAGACGTCCCGAAGAGACCCGCATTGTCGTCGCCATGTCGGGCGGCGTCGATTCATCCGTGGTCGCCGGCCTGTTGAAGCGCGAGGGCTATGATGTCGTCGGCGTCACCTTGCAGCTCTATGATCATGGCGCGGCAACGCATCGGGCCGGATCATGCTGCGCCGGCCAGGACATCGACGATGCCCGCCGCGTCTCCGAGACGCTGGGTATTCCGCATTATGTGCTCGACTATGAGGAGCGGTTCCGCAAGGCGGTCATCGATCCCTTCGCCGAGAGCTATGTCGCCGGCGAAACACCCATTCCTTGCGTTTCCTGCAACCAGACGGTCAAATTCGCCGATCTTCTGGCCACGGCCAAGGATCTCGGCGCCGACGCGCTGGCCACCGGCCATTACATCCGCTCCGGGGCCAATGGCGCCCACCGCGCCCTCTACCGGCCGGTCGACGCCGACCGCGACCAGAGCTATTTCCTGTTCGCCACCACGCAGGCGCAGATCGATTATCTGCGCTTTCCGCTCGGCGGCCTGTCGAAGCCGCAGGTTCGCGCCATCGCCGAGGAGATGGGGCTGACGGTCGCCGCCAAACAGGACAGCCAGGACATCTGCTTCGTGCCGCAGGGCAAATATTCCGACATCATAGCCAAGCTGAAGCCGGCTGCCGCCAACCCGGGCGACATTGTCCATATCGACGGCCGCGTGCTCGGCCGCCACGAGGGCATTCTGCGCTACACGATCGGCCAGCGCCGTGGCATCGGCATCGCGTCCGGCGAGCCGCTCTATGTCGTCCATCTGGACGCTGAGCGCGCCCGTGTCGTGGTCGGCCCGCGCGAAGCGCTGGAGACGCACAAGATCTATCTGCGCAACATGAACTGGTTGGGAGACGCCGCGCTCGCCGATGTGCCTGCCGGCGGCATCGAGCTGTTCGCCAAGGTGCGCTCGACCAGGCCGCCACGGCCGGCCATGCTGCGCCACGAGGCAGGCGTGACCTCGGTCGAGCTGGCCGATGGCGAATCGGGCATCGCGCCCGGACAGGCCTGCGTGCTCTATTCCGACGACGGCAATGAGGCCCGCGTCTTCGGCGGCGGCTTCATCGTGCGCTCAGAGCGCGGCGCCGAAGCCGAAGCGATGCTGAGCCGGCTCGCCGAAAAGCCGGCGCAAATTCCCGCCGAGTAGCTCTCCCTGCCCGTCGCACCAGAGGTACGACGCGGCCCTCCCTCAGGATGTGGATTTGGTGTGAGTGACGGTGCCGGCCGTCAGGATGCGCAGCACCCTGATCGCCTCCTCGCCGCTGGTGCGTGGTTCGGCGCGCGTCCCGATGCACTGGATGAAATGCTCCAGTTCGCGCGTCAGCGGCATGCCCTGGGCAACCGCGACATAGGACGGCTCGTTGGTGGTGAACGCCCACTGGCCGCTGTCCTGCCACACCGCGTGGCGGTAGACAGCGAGCTTGCGCTCCCATGGCTCGACGTCGTCGAACACCGCCATCGCCTTGGTGCCGACCACGGTCAGCCGCCGCTCGCGATAGGGGTTGAGCCGCGACGTGAAAAGATGGCTGCGCAGGCCGTTGGGAAAGCGCATATGCAGATGCGCGAAATCGCTGAGATTGTCGAGGAGTGCCGCCCCCTCGCCGCGCACCTCGATCGGCTCGGTGCCGGTGATGGCCAGGATCATCGACAGATCGTGCGGCGCGAGGTCCCATAGCGCATCGTTCTCGGTATGGAACTTGCCGAGCCCCAGCCGGTGCGAATGGATGTAGCGGACCTCGCCGAGCTCGCCCTTGTCGATCAGGCCTTTGAGCGTCTCGAAGGCAGGATGGAAGCGCAGGACATGGCCAACCATGTAGACGCGGCCATTGTCCTTGGCCGCCCGCACCGCGCGCTCGGCATCCGGCACCGTCAGCGCGATCGGCTTTTCCACCAGCACGTCCTTGCCGTTCTCGACGGCGCGCACGGCAAGATCGGCATGGAACTGCGGCGGCAAGGCCATGATGATGGCGTCGATGTCATCGCGGACGAACAGCTGGTCCGGCGCGATCGCCAGGCAGTCCTGTTCGCTGGCGAAACCTTCGGCGCGGGCACGATTGGTGTCGGAAACCGCGTGCAACGCGCCGAGCGCCTTGAGGGTGCGGATGTGGTTGGAGCCCCAGTATCCGCAACCGAGGACTGCAATGCGCGGCTTCATCTGTTTCAAACTCTAAAAACTCGTGGCCGAGACATAGCGACGTGCCCCGTCGAACTCAACCCCGGCGGCTACAAGCAGGTGTTCGCGCGGCAAAGCTTTTCTCCATGGAGAATATGCGCCGATATCGAATGCATCGAAGCTTGACAGGCTCGCCCTCCCAACCTTATATCCGCGCGACCTTGGCGAACGCCTCGAAATGCCTTTCGATTTAAGGCGGATTTCGGGCTTGTCGCCGCCCTGGCGGGGTAGCTCAGTTGGTTAGAGCACGGGAATCATAATCCTGGGGTCGGGGGTTCAAGTCCCTCTCCCGCTACCAAAATCCATTCTGTACGGCCCGGTGAGATGGGTAACAGTTCGTACCTAAGACATGGGTGACAATCTCGTGCCGAACGGATTGTCGATGGTCTGCAAGGTTCTCT